>NZ_WKDB01000020.1:0-97045 GCF_021606215.1 Pseudomonas sp. PA-5-4B
GGCACTTTGTGACGCGGAGCGTCACGGGCTGCATTCCCACGCGGAGCGTGGGAACGATCGGGGACACTCAAACAGCTCGTTCCCACGCTCTGCGTGGGAATGCCTCCTGGGGCGCTCCGCGTCCCGCTCTATGCGCATGACTTGAATACTGGGCACTTTGTGACGCGGAGCGTCACGGGCTGCATTCCCACGCGGAGCGTGGGAACGATCGGGGACACTCAAACAGCTCGTTCCCACGCTCTGCGTGGGAATGCCTCCTGGGGCGCTCCGCGTCCCGCCCTATGTGCATGGCTTGAATACTGGGCACTTTGTGACGCGGAGCGTCACGGGCTGCATTCCCACGCGGAGCATGGGAATGATCGGGGACACTCAACCAGCTCGTTCCCACGCTCTGCGTGGGAATGCCTCCAGGGGCGCTCCGCGTCCCGCCCTATTAGAACTCGATGCGCACGTCGCCCTTCGGCACGCTGCAGCACGACAGGATGTAGCCTTCGGCTTCGTCTTCCTCGGTGATCCCGCCGTTGTGGTCCATCTCGACCTCCCCGCCCAGCTTCATCACCTTGCATGTTCCACAAATGCCCATGCCGCACGCTTTAGGGATCAGCAGGCCAAGCTTGGCCGCGGCTGCGTGCACGGTTTCGCCCGGTGCCACGCGGATGCTTTTGCCGGAGGCAATAAATTCCACTTGATGCAGGTCTGCCAGGTCGATCTCTGGCGCGTCCGCTGCTTGCTCGGCTTGTTCCACCGCATCGGCGCGGGCTTCCGGCGGCGTGGCGCCGAAGGACTCCTCGTGATAGCGCGTCATGTCGAAGCCGGCGGCCTCCAGCAGGCGTTTCACTGCGCTCATGTACGGCGTAGGGCCGCAGCAGAACACTTCGCGCTCAAGGAAGTCCGGCACCATCAATTCCAGCATCTTGTGGTTCAAGTAACCGCGATAACCCGCCCAAGGCTCGCCCAGCCCGTGTTTTTCGCAGATCAGGTGCAGGCTGAAGTTGTCGATCCGCGACGCCATGTGCTCCAGCTCGCGGTGGTAAATGATGTCTTTGGGCGAACGGGCGCTGTGGACAAACGTCATGTCGACATTCGCGTTGGTGTCGTAGAACCAGCGCGCCATGGACATCACCGGCGTGATGCCGACACCGCCACTGAGGTACAGCACTTTGGGGCTTGGGAAGTCGATGGCATTGAACAGCCCGACCGGCCCGTGCACCGCCAGCTCTTGCCCTTCATGCAGGGTGTCGTGCAGCCAGTTGGAAACCCGCCCCCCCGGCACGCGCTTGATGGTCACCGAGAAGCTGTACGGCACCGACGGCGAACTGGAAATGGTGTACGAGCGCATGATCGGCTGGCCTTCGATCTCAAGCTCCAGGGTCACAAACTGCCCCGGCTTGAAAAAGAACAGGATCGGCTGGTCGGCCATGAAGCAAAAGGTGCGCACGTCCCAGGTTTCCTGGATGACTTTGACGCAACGGACGATGTGCCGACCATTGGCCCAGGTCTGGGTGGTTACCGGGTTCAGGAAATTGTTGGACATGCTTGCTCTCCACTGCCGATGCTCGGCTTTATGGTGGCGATTCTGCGTAACGCCGGAACCGCCCATTTACCTATCTGCGACATTCACATACTTATCGCGACCAGCCCCCATACCACGGGGCTTGCGCGTCGGGATCAGAGTGGGCCATGTCGTTAATGGACAAGGTTCGGCGCATCGGCGGCCCCACACTCGCTGCCAACAACTACGCTTTCTTTACGCCTTGCTGCAAAACCTGATCAGCCACTTTCGCCGGCCACACAGAATGGCCATGAGGACACACACGATGGACGTCACCGCAACCTTAAGCTTGGGCGATCCGCTGGAACCCGCACGCAAGGCCACCGCGCAAATGCTGCAAGAGCGCGAGCGCACTTTTTCGCTGCCGCAGCCGTTCTACTCTGATGAGCGGTTGTTTGATATCGACATGCAGGAGATCTTCCAGAAAGAGTGGTTGATCGCCGGCATGACCTGCGAGATCCCCACCAAGGGCAACTACATCACCCTGCAAATCGGCAAGAACCCGATCATCGTGATCCGTGGTGCCGACGGCGTGGTGCATGCCTTCCATAACGTGTGCCGCCACCGGGGCTCGCGCCTGTGCACCAGCGACAAGGGCAAGGTCGCCAAGCTCGTTTGCCACTACCACCAGTGGACCTACGAACTGGACGGCCGCCTGTTGTTCGCCGGCACCGAGATGGGCGCCGACTTCGACATGAAGCAGTACGGCCTGAAGCCTGTGAACGTGAAAACGGCTGGCGGCTACATCTTCATCAGCCTGGCCGAAAACCCGCCGGCCATCGATGACTTCCTGTCGACGCTGAACCACTACATGGAACCCTACGACATGGAGAACACCAAGGTGGCGATTCAAACCACCTTGTTCGAAAAGGCCAACTGGAAGCTGGTGCTGGAAAACAACCGCGAGTGCTACCACTGCAACGCGTCGCACCCGGAACTGCTGAAAACCCTGCTGGAATGGGACGACGTCACCGACCCGCGTGCCGACCAGGCCTTCAAGGACCACGTTGCCGCCTCCGCCGCTGCGTGGGACGCCGAAAAGATCCCTTACGCTCACGCCAGCTTCGGCCTGCGCAACCGCATCGTACGCATGCCGTTGCTCAAAGGCACCGTGTCGATGACCCTGGACGGCAAGCAAGGCTGCGCCAAGCTCATGGGCCGCATCAAGAACCCGGACCTGGGCTCGATGCGCATCCTGCACCTGCCGCATTCGTGGAACCACTGCATGGGCGACCACATCATTGTGTTCACCGTGTGGCCGATCAGCGCCCAGGAAACCATGGTCACCACCAAGTGGATCGTGCACAAGGACGCCGTCGAAGGTGTGGACTACGACGTGGAGCGTATGCGCCAGGTCTGGGACGCCACCAATGACCAGGACCGCCGCCTCGCCGAAGAAAACCAGCGCGGGATCAACTCCACCGCGTACCAGCCGGGCCCGTACTCCAAGACCTATGAGTTTGGTGTGGTGAACTTTGTCGATTGGTACAGCGAGCGTTTGTTGAACAACCTGGGCGCGGCGCCAGCGCCTTACCTTAAGGGTGTAGCGGCGCACGAATAGCTGACACACCAAAGATCAAACTGTGGGAGCTGGCTTGCCTGCTCCCACATGTATTGATCACTGTTCAAATAATGATCACCCCCCTTACAGCCCTTTGCCGATCTACCCTCCAGCCTTCGCCCAACAACTTATCCACAAAGCCACCCACAGCAATTGTGGGCAAGTGTGCCCGGCCCTCTAAATTAACTGAAGAAAATCCGTGACTTATTCAAGTCGTGCGGTTTTAGCCACACCTGATCACTTATTGATCAACCCCTTGAAAGCCTCTTAATACGTGGCCTGCAGCAGTACGCGAACACCTTATCCACAGAAGCACCAACAGACTTTGGGGGCAACTTCGCCGGCGTTGTGGAAAACCGCGTCAAACCTTCACAAATCGGGGCATCCAGGGGTTTCAGCGAGCCAATAAGCCAAATTGATCATATTTTGACCACACCACTGAAAGCCTTTATTTATAAGGCTTACAGCCAGTGGCGAACATCTTATCCACAGAAGCGCCAACAGACTTTGGGGGCAAGTTTGTGCAGGGTTTCAAACTTATCCAGGAAAAAACCCAAGCAAAACCGTCAGTTAGCCTGGTTGTTTTTCGTACAGAGGGCTGCAGGGCTTGATTAGCCGGGGGTGTGGACAACCGCGAACAGGTTATCCACAGGCGGATCAACAGGGATTGTGGGTAATCCGGACGATGCACTGCAAAAACAGTGTGAGGGCGAGTTTTTCTGTGGGAGCTGGCTTGCCTGCGATACAGGCACCTCGGTCCATCAGCCAGACCGAGGTGATGCTATCGCAGGCAAGCCAGCTCCCACACAAGCCAGCTCCCACAGGTAATCAGCGCACCACGCCTTCTTCAATGAGTAGCTTCAGAATCGCTTCCGCGCCCGCCTCGGGGCTAAGACCTTTGAGCACTTGCCCACCGCCGCCGCTGGCCTTGGCGGTCGCCGCCTTCATCCGGTCCGCGCCGCTCTTGGCCTTAATCACCTTGAGGCGCTTGGGCCGGGGCTTGGCCGGTTGCAACACTGCGTCTGCGAGTAACTCGTCCGTCTCGATTTCGACCTCATGGGCCGCCAGTTCACCGCGTTGCGCCGGGCCATAGGCGCTTTGCCGTGGTTTGGGCGCGGCGTTATCCACAGTCGCCAGAAACGGCAGGCGCACCTTCAGGCGCCGCCGCTGCCCGCGCGGCAAGGCTTGCAGCACATGGGCAATGCCGCCATCGATAGATTCCACTTGCGCCAGCCCGACTATCAATGGCCAACCCAATTGCTCGGCCAAAAGAAACGGCAACATGCCTGAGCCTTCGCCGGTTTCCGCCTGGCTGCCGGTGAGCACTACGTGGGCGCCAGTCTCGCGCAGATAATCACTGAGCACCGGCAAGGCGTCGCTGCCCGCCGGTTGTTCCAGCACATGCAATTGCGGCAGGCCCATGCCCAGGTAGCTGCGCAACGTCGGCTCGTTAACGTCACCGGCATGCAACACTTGCAACTTATCCCCAGCCAGCTGCAGGCCCAGCTCGACGGCGCGCGCATCCTGCTCCGCACGGCGTGGGCGGCCGGAGGTCGGGTGGGCGCCGATTGACACCAGGCTGATTACATTCGTGGTCATGGTCATGTCCCTAGGCTGCGTCGCGCTTGGCGCCGTTGCGGTACACCTGCACCGCCTCGATCAAGGCTTGCAGAATCGCGGCGCTTTCGCCGATCACCGACAAGTCGGCACGTTTGATCATGTCGCAGCCAGGGTCGAGGTTGATTGCCACCACCTTGTCGCAGGCACCGATGCCTTGCAGGTGCTGGATCGCCCCGGAAATACCCACAGCCACATACACCCGTGCCGTCACCCAAGTACCGCTGGCACCGACCTGACGATCACGCGCCATAAAGCCATCATCCACTGCCACCCGTGACGCACCTTCGGTGGCGCCCAAGGCGGCGGCGGTCTGGTGGAACAGTGCCCAATCTTTTACGCCATTGCCGCCAGAGAAAATAAACTCCGCCTCGGCCATCGGAATCGCCCCTGGGTCCACCGCCACTGCGCCGAGATCCTCGATGCGCGGCAGGCTGCGCGCCAAGGCTGTGGATAACTCCACGGGCAAGACTTCGTGACGGGTTTCGCTGACCGGCTCGGCGCATTCCACCGCTGCCAGAATCAGGCGTGGCAGTGGCCGGGCCAAATCCTCCTGGCCCGCACCGGCGCGACCGATGCACTCCTCGCCCTTGATCTGCCACACACGGGTGGCCGGGCGCTCCTTGAGGCTCGCAGCAAAACGCCGGCCCAATTCACCGCCGCCACTGCGGCTGTCGGGCAGCAACCAATGGCGTGGGTTGAACTGGTTATCCACAGCCCGCAGGCCCTGGACGCGTTGCTCCGGTGAATAACCCTCGAATTCGTGGCCTTCCAGCACCAGCAGGCGATCGACGCCCGCCGTGGCAAAAGCACTTTCTTTATGTTCGCCAAACACCACCGCCAGCACCGCGCCGTCACTGCCGGCCAGTTGCCGGGCAAGGCCGAGCACGTCGCGGTCGTGGCTGCTCAGGCGGCCACCAACCATGTCCGGCACCACGTTGATGTAGAACGCCGGCGCTGGCACCTGGTGCAACGGCAACTGCACTTGCACCGCCGCCGTGCGCTTGGCCGCGCCGCCCTGCTGGGCGCCGCTGCGGTCGATACGCTTGATGCTGTTGGGGCCGATAAAACCCACGCCATGTACATTTTTGCGGAGGACGCCGTTCGGCCCCATCCAACTGTGTTGCAGCGGCTGCATGGCGGCGTGCAACGGGTGCAGGCGGTTGCGGGCGATCCATTCGGCCCGTGGGTCGCGGCGGATAATGTCGCTCATCAGTGCACCTCCGCAGGTTGACGCTTGATAGGTGCCTTGCCAGGTGCGGCTTCTTCAAGCAACGCGTCGGCGACCAGTTCAGCGATGTCCTTGATCAGGGGTCGTGGCTCGACCACGCCCTCAAGCATCGCGGTGCATTGTGGACAACCCACGGCCACCAGCTCGGCGCCGGTTTCACGGATGTCTTCCATGCGCATATCCGGGATCCGCTGCTTGCCGGGAATATCGGTGATCGGCGCGCCGCCACCGCCGCCGCAGCAGCGCGAACGGAAGCCCGAGCGTTGCATCTCCTTGACCTCAATGCCCAACGCCCGCAGCACTTGGCGCGGCGCCTCGTATTCGCCGTTGTAACGGCCCAGGTAACAAGGGTCGTGGTAGGTCACGCTGTTGCCCTTGTGCTGGCCCAGGTTCAGCGCGCCTTCACCGATCAGCTCGGCCATGAAGGTGCTGTGGTGCTGCACGACATAATTACCGTTGAAGGCGCCGTATTCGTTTTTCAGCACGTGAAAGCTGTGCGGGTCGCAGGTGACGATACGCTTGAAGCTGTACTTGGCCAGGGTCTGGATGTTGCGTGTGGCGAGCAATTGGAACGTGGCCTCATCACCCAGGCGGCGAGCGACGTCACCGCTGTCGCGCTCCTCCAGGCCCAGTACTGCAAAATCGACCTTGGCCGCTTTCAGCACTTTGACGAAGGCGCGCAAGGTGCGTTGGTTGCGCATGTCGAAAGCGCCGTCGCCGACCCAGAACAGCACGTCGCTGCTGCCTTTTTCGCTGAGCAACGGCAAGTTCAGGTCCGCTGCCCAGTTGAGGCGACCGCCCGGTGCGAAGCCGCCGGGGTTGTCGGTGGCGATCAGGTTTTCCAGGACTTCGGCGCCCTTGTTCGGCGTGGCACCTTTTTCCAGGGTGAGGTGGCGGCGCATGTCGACGATGGCGTCGACGTGCTCGATCATCATCGGGCACTCTTCCACGCAGGCGCGGCAGGTGGTGCACGACCACAGGGTTTCGGCATCAACCAGGCCGTTGACGATCGGCTGGTGCGGGTTGCCGCCGTGCTCGCCAATCGGTTTACCTGGATAAGGGCTGCCGGCGAACTTGGCATCGGTGCCACCGGCCAGGCCGACGACCATGTCCTGAATGAGTTTTTTCGGGTTCAGCGGCTGGCCGGCGGCGAACGCCGGGCACGCCGCTTCGCACTTGCCGCACTGCACGCAGGCGTCGAAGCCGAGCAGTTGGTTCCAGGTGAAATCCTTGGGTTTTTCCACGCCCAATGGCGCGGTTTTATCGCTGAGGTCGAGCGGCTTCAAACCTGTAGAGCGACCGCCACCAAAACGCTCGGCGCGGCGGTGCCAGGCCAAGTGCAGGGCACCGGCGAAGGCGTGCTTCATCGGCCCGCCCCAGGTCATGCCGAAGAACATTTCGCTTACGCCCCACAGCACGCCCAGGCTCAAGAGCGCGGCGAGCAGCCAGCCGCCGAAGTCGGCGGGCAGAATCCCGGCCACCGGCAAGGTCACCAGGAAGAAGCTGACCGAGAACGCCATCAGGCTTTTCGGCAGGCGCATCCACGGGCCTTTCGACAGGCGTGATGGCGGGTTGCGCCGACGTAGATAGACGAAGGTGGCGCCGACAAACATCAGCACCGAGGCCAGCAGCAAGGCATAGCCGAGGATACGGTTATGCAGGCCAAAACCGTGCACCAAAATGGCCAGCAACGCCGACAGCACAAAGCCCAGGGCCGTGGCGACGTGGGTGTTGGCGATGTATTTGTCGCGGGCCACCACGTGGTGCAGGTCGACCATGTAGCGCTTGGGCATGGCCAGCAGGCCGCCCAGCAGGTCGACCTTGGACGCGCGGCCACGGCGCCACATGTTGACCCGGCGCAGGGCGCCTAGGGCAGCGAGGCCGATGGCTGCAAACAAGAGAATAGGAAGCAAGGTGTTCAACATGGTGAAGCTCCCAAAGACCACACAGGTCTTGCATGGGAACCGGATAAAGGTGGGAGCTGGCTTGCCTGCGATGGCATCGTCTCGGTGTCACTCAAGACCGAGTCGCCTGCATCGCGGGCAAGCCCGGCTCCCACATTGACCGGTTCCCACAGTGGTTCGGTGGTTGCCTAGAAATCCTTGCACAAGCGCAGGGCGTCATAGATAGCGGCGTGGGTATTACGCTGCGCCACACAGTCACCAATGCGGAACAGCAAGTAGCCGTCACCCGCTTCGCTCAAGCACGGCTGCGGCTTGATCGCGAACAAGGCTTCGACGTCAATCTGGCCCTTGTTGCGCGAACCTTCCTTGAGCCCGTAGTAGATAGCTTCGTCCGGGCGCACGCCGTTCTCGACCACCACCTGGTCAACCACGCGTTCTTCCTTGGCGCCGGTGTATTCGTTCTCCAGCACCGCCACCAACTTGTCGCCCTCGCGGTAAACCTTTTCCAGCATCATGTCGCCGGTCATGATCACTTCTTTGGGGTACATGCTGCGGTAGTAAGTCGGGAACGACGTACCGCCAATCGCCACGCCTGGCTTGATGTCGTCGGTGACGATTTCCACCTGGCTGCCTTTGTCGGCCAGGAAGTCGGCCACCGACATGCCGGTGAACTCGCAGATGGTGTCGTACACCAGCACGTTCTTGCCCGGCGCAACTTTGCCGTCGAGCACGTCCCAGCTGCTCACCACCAGGCCTTCAGCGGCGCCCCAATGTTCGTTCTGCTCGATAAACGGATGCCCGCCGACGGCCAGCACCACGATGTCAGGGCGCAGGTCCAGGATGGTCTCGGCATCCGCCGCCACGCCCAGGCGCAGGTCGACTTTCAAGCGCGCCAACTCCAGCTGGAACCAGCGGGTGATACCAGCAATCTGGTCACGCTGCGGGGCTTTGGAGGCGGTGGTGATTTGCCCGCCGATAAACTCTTTCTTCTCCAACAGGGTCACGTCGTGGCCACGTTCGGCCGCGACCCGCGCGGCTTCCATCCCGGCAGGACCGGCACCCACCACCACGACTTTGCGTTTGGCCCCGGTGGATTTCTCGATGATGTGCGGCACGCCCATGTATTCACGGGAGGTCGCGGCGTTCTGGATGCACAACACATCCAGGCCCTGGTATTGGCGGTCGATGCAGTAGTTGGCGCCGACGCATTGTTTGATCTGGTCGATCTGGCCCATCTTGATCTTGGCGATCAGGTGCGGGTCGGCGATGTGCGCACGGGTCATGCCGACCATGTCCACATAGCCGCCTTCCAGAATGCGCGTGGCCTGGTTCGGGTCCTTGATGTTCTGTGCGTGCAGCACTGGAACCTTGACCACTTCCTTGATACCGGCCGCCAGGTGCAGGAACGGCTCCGGCGGGTAGCTCATGTTGGGGATCACGTTGGCCAGGGTGTTGTGGGTGTCACAACCCGAGCCCACCACGCCGATAAAATCGAGCATGCCGGTGTCGTCGTAATACTTGGCGATTTGCTTCATGTCCTCGTGGGACAAGCCGTCCGGGTGGAACTCGTCACCACACAGGCGCATGCCTACGCAGAAGTCGTCACCGACCTCGGCGCGCACGGCCTTGAGCACTTCCAGGCCGAACTTCATGCGGCCCTCGAAGGTGCCGCCCCATTCGTCGGTACGCTTGTTGACCCGCGGGCTCCAGAACTGGTCGATCATGTGCTGGTGCACCGCAGACAGTTCCACACCGTCCAGGCCACCGGCCTTGGCGCGCTTGGCGGCGCTGGCGTAGTTGCCGATCACGCGCCAGATTTCTTCCGGCTCGATGGTCTTGCAGGTAGCACGGTGCACCGGCTCACGCACGCCGGACGGCGACATCAGGGTTGGCCAGTTAAAGCCGTCCCAGCGCGAGCGACGGCCCATGTGGGTAATCTGGATCATGATCTTGGCGCCATGCTTGTGCATGGCGTCGGCCAGGTTCTGGAAGTGCGGGATGATGCGGTCGGTGGACAGGTTCACCGAGCTCCACCACTCCTGCGGGCTGTCGATGGCCACCACCGAGGAGCCGCCACAGATCGCCAGGCCGATACCGCCCTTGGCTTTCTCTTCGTAGTACTTCACATAGCGGTCGGTGGTCATGCCGCCGTCGGTGGCATACACCTCGGCGTGGGCGGTACTGAGCACGCGGTTGCGGATGGTCAGCTTGCCGATCTGGATCGGCGCAAACATTGCTTCGAAAGCCATGGCACGGTTCCTCGACTTACAACGGCTTGACGGTGAACAGGCCGTCGTCATGGCCCTCTTCGGAGCCTCCGTAAACTTGCTCGGCTACGGTGCGAATCTTGCTGCCACGCGCCTGCAGAATCTGGTCCATGGCACCGGCAAACCAACCGGTGAACATGTAGTCCACTTTGCGCCCGACCTTGCCGTACACGTAGACAAACGCCGAGTGCTCCAACTTGACGCTGGCGGTGCCTTTGTCGAGGTCGATGTCCTGGATCTTGAACAGGCCCCAGCCGCGTTGCGACAGGCGCTTCATGTAGTGCTCGAACACCGCAACGCCTTCCAGGCCGTGGCACTCAGCTTCTTTTTCACACCAGTGCCAGGCGGATTTGTAGCCGGCCTTGTAGAGGATCTCGGCGTAGGCATCGCTGCCCAGGACTTCTTCGATGCCCATGTGGTTGTTGACGAAGAAATGCCGTGGCACATATAGCATCGGCAGGGCGTCGGAGGTCCAGACACCGGTTTCGCTGTCGACTTCGATAGGCAATTGCGGGGCGATTTTGGCCATGGAAACTTAACTCCAGAAAATTCTCAGGTATGCCCCGACGCGAACGGTCGGGGAGAAATGCGGTGGCTTATTCGCCCCAGACGTCTTTCAAGACATTGACCCAGTTCTCGCCCATGATCTTGCGCACCACGCGCTCGCTGTGGCCGCGTTTGAGCAAGGTCTCGGTGAGGTTGGGGAACTCGCCCACGGTGCGGATGCCCAGCGGGTTGATGATCTTGCCGAAGCTGGTCAGACGGCGGGCGTAGCCTTTGTCATGAGTCAGCATTTCAAAGAAATCCTGGCCATGGCCCTGGGTGAAGTCGGTGCCAATGCCAATGGCGTCTTCGCCGACGATGTTCATGGTGTATTCGATGGCTTCGGCGTAGTCGTCGATGGTCGAATCGATGCCCTTGGCCAGGAACGGCGCGAACATGGTCACGCCGACAAAACCGCCATGGTCGGCGATGAACTTGAGTTCTTCATCGGACTTGTTGCGCGGGTGTTCTTTAAGGCCCGACGGCAGGCAGTGGGAGTAGCACACCGGCTTTTTCGATTCGAGGATGACTTCTTCGCTGGTCTTGGAACCGACGTGGGACAGGTCGCACATGATGCCGACACGGTTCATCTCACCGACGATCTCACGACCAAAGCCCGACAGCCCGCCGTCACGCTCGTAGCAACCGGTGCCGACCAGGTTCTGGGTGTTGTAGCACATCTGCACCACACCCACGCCGAGCTGCTTGAAGATCTCGACGTAGCCGAGTTGGTCCTCAAACGCATGGGCGTTCTGGAAGCCGAAGATGATGCCGGTCTTGCCCTGCTCTTTTGCACGGCGAATGTCGGCGGTAGTTTTCACCGGGATCACCAGGTCGCTGTTTTCACGGATCAGGGTCTGGCTGGCAACGATGTTGTTGATCGTGGCCTGGAAGCCTTCCCACACCGACACCGTGCAATTAGCGGCGGTGAGGCCACCTTTGCGCATGTCTTCGAACAGGTCGCGGTTCCACTTGGCAATAATCAGACCGTCGATAACGATGCTGTCGGCGTGCAACTCGGCTGGGCTCATCAGGCGTCCCCTTATTGGCGATTCATGCGCCGAATCGTCTGCCGGCGCTTTGGGGCCAGCATATGCTCAGGGGCCGACGGAGCCGGGTGCAAAAACGACAGGGGAATTGCCGAAAGCGTCAATCAGCGACAAAGGCCTACATGACATAGCTGACAGGTGGCTGTTCTTTGTCCCACGCTTGAGCCAGAATTTGCTCATCACCTGATATGAGACGGCGCAATGAAATCGATTTTCCTGGCTTTGGCACTCATCGCAACCGGCGTACACGCCGCTGAAGACACCGACAGCACGCCCTGCGATGGCATCGAAAACGACAAACAAACCCTGGAATGCGCCACCTATAACAAAACCACCGCCGAGCAATTGCTCAAGGATAACTACCAGGGCTTGCTCGAACGCATGGGTTCGACCTATGGCAGCAACAAGTCGCAACTGGCCGACATTACCGCTCGTCTGAAGGATGCCCAGCAAAAATGGGAAAAACTGCGCGATGCCGATTGCGCGGTGGACACCTTCCCGGCGGTGAATGGCAGCAAGGACTACGCGATTCAACAGAATGACTGCCTGGCGCGAATGAGTGATGAGCGGTCGGAGTTTTTGGAGTCGATTGGGCAGGAATAAGCGACAATCCCGTCACTTTTTCTCTGAAACCAGGCTATCCATGACTATCTGCGGCATCGAAATCAAAGGCAGCGAAGCCATCATCGCCGTCGCCTCCCTGGACAACCAGGCGCTGACCCACGTGGCGCTGGCCATCAAGAAAATCGCCCTCGATGACGACGATGAGGCAGCCAACGTCAAAGCCTTCGCCGCCCAGGTGAAGGCCTTTGTGCAAGAAAACGCCATCACCCGCATCGCGATCAAGAAGCGCAGCAAGAAAGGCGAATTCGCCGGTGGCCCGACCACGTTCAAGATTGAAGGGGTGTTTCAGTTGCTCGACGGTGTTGAGGTGGCATTGCTGTCGCCGCAGACCATCAATGCGCAGAACAAAAAGCACGATTTTGCCCTGCCGGCCTCGCTGAACAAGTATCAGCATGAGGCCTTCAAGGCGGCGTGTTCGGCGCTGGTAAAAAAGTAAGCCACACCACCAATCCCCTGTGGGAGCTGGCTTGCCTGCGATGGCGGTTTGTCAGATAACGCTGTACTGCCTGATCTACCGCTATCGCAGGCAAGCCAGCTCCCACATTTGATTTATGGTGTCTTTGAATTCGCTGTACGGCTTCTGTGCAGCAGCCAATCGCCAAAGGATTTGTCTTCCAGGGCATACCCGCCGCGACTCGACTTCCACACTAGCTCTTTGTCACGCAAGGCATCGATACAGGCCTGAATGGTCTGGGTGCCCGGCACCACGTCGCTGCCCATGTCCTCCAGTGCCTTGCTGACCGCCGTGAGTGTACTGTCGGTAAACGGCGCAAAAGGCTCGTTGTTCTGCGAACGCACCACCATCACCTCCAACACAGCACGCTGGGGAATGGTGAGGTTGTTCCACGCGCTTTCAAATTCGGTCCACACGCCGGCACGCAACAGTTCGGCGCGGCTGTGCAGCAGTTGGCCCAGGTTGCTCGCCTCGCCCAACTCCAGCGCCACTTCGCCGATGATGGTACGCAGCATCTCCGGGCGCCGGCCGACCAGTTCAAAGGCTTCGTCGATGTCCGCCGCGTTGAACTGATTGGTTTTGGCCAAATGCGCGTTGAGGTGCAGGGTGTAGGCCTGGGTAAACTCTTTGCCGAGCAAAGGGAACGGGGTAATGCTGGAGCCGAAGAATGGCTGGCTTTTACCGAGGACCAAATGCGCAAGCTTGTCGCGATTGGAGCCAGTGAATACCAGGCGCAAGCCACTGCCCTCCTCGTCACGGCCCTGGTTGAGCTGATCCCGGGCAGCTTTCAACGCGAACATCGCGTTGATACCAGGCTCGGTGGTCAGTGCGTGCTGCGCTTCATCAATCACCAGCACGACGGGCTTTTCGGCTGCGCTGTGGAGCAACTCCAAGGCTTGGGTCAGCGTCGCGCCAACCGGCAATTGAGGCTTGCTGAAGTCCCAGGACAAGGTACGCAGGAAGCTTAGTTTCTCGATTCCAATGTTCTTGGCCAGCTTGCGAATGCCCTTTTCATAGGGCACCAGCGCCGCAGCAATCGCGCTGGCAATCAACTCCGCGGGGTCTTTTTCTTTGTCAGCCCAGAGATCGACATACACCGTCAGCCAACCCCGCAACTGGCACTCCGGGATCAAGTCTTCGCGCAAAAAGGTGCTTTTGCCGGTGCGTCGAGGGGCTGCGAGGAACAGGCCTGAAGTGAAATCCTGAATCCCGGCGCCCACCAAGCCATCAGCAATGCTGCGAGCCAGCGTCGGGCGGCGAAACACAAAGCCGCTGTGCTTGGACATGGTTTTATACTCAATTATTGGAAGCACTATAAATTATAGTCGTGAGTATAATTGACTATAATTGCCGATCAAACCACCTCCCGTCGCCGATCCTCTCTCGGGCACTTGGCAAACCGCGCCCTGTAGCTGCGGGTGAAGTACGACGGCGACTCAAACCCGCACGCAATGCTCACTTCCAGCACGCTCATGTCGCTCTGGCGCAACAACTGCCGGGCTTTTTCCAGGCGCAGGCCGAGGTAGAAGTTACTTGGCGTGTCGTTCAGGTGCAGGCGGAATAGCCGTTCCAGCTGACGCCGGGTGACTTTAATTGCATCGGCCAACGCCAAGGTGCTCAGCGGCGGCTCGGTGTGTTGCTCCATTTCACCGATCACCTGCACCAACTTCTTGTTGTTGATGCCGTAGCGCGTGGCGATCTGCATGCGCTGGTGGTCCTTGCGCGGGCGGATGCGCCCGAGTACGAATTGCTCGGACACCTGGATGGCCAGGTCCGGGCCGTGGGCCTGGGCGATCAGGTCGAGCATCAGGTCGATGGAGGCGGTGCCACCGGCGCAGGTGATGCGCCGGCGGTCAATCTCGAACAGCTCCTGGGTCACCGTGAGCTGTGGATAAGATTCCTTGAACGCGTCGATGGCTTCCCAGTGCAAGGTCAAGCGGTGGCCGTCGAGCAAGCCTGCTTCGGCGAGCACGCAGGCGCCGGTGTCGATGGCGCCGAGGGTGACGCCGTCGAGGTCGAGGCGGCGCAGCCAGTGTTCAAGTGCGGGCGTGGTGAACTTCAAGGGTTCGAAGCCTGCGACCACCATCAGCGTCGCGCCTTTTTTCAGCGGCTCCAATGCGGCGTCGGCGTTCACCGACATGCCATTGCTCGCCAACACCGCGCCGCCATCGGCACTCAACACGTGCCAACGGTACAACTCGCCGCGAAAGCGGTTGGCCACGCGCAGCGGTTCCAGCGCGGAGATAAAGCCGATGGCCGAGAAACCCGGCATCAGCAGAAAGTAGAAATCCTGGGACATGGTGGCGCTCTCGTAGGACGGGCAGCGTGCTCACTGTGATACGCCAGTTCAACCGGCCATTCAAGAGCACAGGTCGCTGCAGTGCAAGAGCTGGTCGCCGCCGTGCGCTTTGCCTCCCCTCAAGCTGCGTAACTTGATCCCACGGCGCACAAAGACGCCGGCACCCACAATAACGACCTGCCGAGGGATCCACCATGAACCGACTGATCAGCCGCTGCGTGCTTGCACTCAGCGCCAGCGCCATCTTAAGCACCAGCGTACTCGCGGCCGACGCAGAGTCTTGCCGGAACGTGCGCATGGGCGTGGTGAACTGGACCGACGTAATCGCCACCAGCGCCATGACCCAAGTGTTGCTCGACGGCCTCGGCTACAAGACCAAACAAACCAGCGCTTCCCAGCAAATCATCTTCGCCGGTATCCGCGACCAGCGCCTGGATATGTTCCTGGGCTACTGGAACCCGCTGATGACCCAGACCATCACGCCGTTTGTGGACGCCAAGCAAGTCAAAGTCCTCGACAAACCCAGCCTGGAAGATGCGCGCGCCACCCTCGCGGTGCCGACTTATCTGGCGGATAAAGGCCTGAAAACCTTCGTCGATATCGCCAAGTTTGAAAAAGAACTGGGCGGCAAGATCTACGGCATCGAGCCAGGCTCGGGCGCCAATACCCAGATCAAGGCGATGATCGCCAAGAACCAGTTCGGCCTCGGCAAGTTCCAGTTGGTGGAGTCCAGCGAAGCGGGGATGCTCGCCGCCGTCGACCGCGCCGTGCGCCGCAAGGAGGCCGTGGTGTTCTTCGGCTGGGCGCCGCACCCGATGAACGTCAACGTCGCCATGACTTACCTCACCGGCAGCGACGACGCCCTTGGCCCGAACGAAGGCATGGCCACAGTGTGGAGCGTGACTTCGCCGACTTACGCCGAGCAGTGCCCCAACGTGCACAAACTGCTGACCAACCTGACGTTCACCGCCGCCGACGAGAGCCGAATGATGCAGCCGTTGCTGGATCACAAAGATGCCCTCGAGTCGGCCAAGCAGTGGCTCAAGGACCACCCGCAAGACCAGCAGCGCTGGCTCGAAGGCGTGACCACCTTCGACGGCAAACCGGCTGCGGCCAACCTGCAACTGACCAGCAAATAACCTGATTCGCATCACCGTATCGCAGCCGCTGTTGGCTGCGAACGGCATCACTACGCCCGCCTGTAAGGAACCGCCTCATGAACCACGACGTCATCATCACCTGCGCACTCACCGGTGCTGGCGACACGACCAGCCGCAGCCCGCACGTGCCGGTCACTCCCAAACAAATCGCCGCAGCCGCAGTGGAAGCCGCCAAGGCCGGCGCCACCGTGGTGCACTGCCATGTGCGCGACCCGCAAACCGGCAAGTTCAGCCGCGACGTGGCGCTGTATCGCGAAGTGATGGAGCGCATCCGCGAGGCCGACATCGACATCATCGTCAACCTCACCGCCGGTATGGGTGGCGACCTGGAAATCGGCGGCGGCGAGAACCCGTTGGAGTTCGGCCCCAACACCGACCTGGTCGGCCCGCTGACGCGCCTGGCCCATGTTGAGGAGTTGCTGCCGGAGATCTGCACCCTGGACTGCGGCACGCTCAACTTCGGCGATGGCGACACCATTTACGTCTCTACCCCGGCGCAGCTGCGGGCAGGCGCCAAGCGTATTCAAGAGCTGGGCGTTAAGGCCGAGTTGGAAATTTTCGACACCGGCCACCTGTGGTTTGCCAAGCAGATGATCAAGGAAGGTTTGCTCGACAACCCGCTGTTCCAGCTGTGCCTGGGCATCCCATGGGGCGCACCGGCCGACACCACCACCATGAAAGCCATGGTCGACAACCTGCCTGCCGACGCCGTGTGGGCTGGCTTCGGTATCGGCCGCATGCAAATGCCCATGGCGGCGCAAGCGGTGCTGCTGGGCGGCAACGTGCGGGTCGGCCTGGAAGACAACCTGTGGCTGGACAAAGGCGTGCTCGCCACCAATGGCCAGCTTGTGGAACGCGCGAGTGAAATCCTCAGCCGCCTGGGCGCGCGGGTCATGACCCCGGCGGAGGGCCGAATCAAGATGGGCCTGACCAAGCGCGGCTAACTCAGACACCACAAAACCCTGTGGGAGCCGGGCTTGCCCGCGATAGCGGTACACCTGCACCGAATGCACCAACTGATACACCGATATCGCAGCGGTGCGACGATTCGACAAGCCAGCTCCCACCTTGATCACCGAATTACTCAGGGATTGTCGACATGAGCTTTATCACTGAAATCAAAACCTTCGCCGCCCTCGGCAGCGGTGTTATCGGCAGCGGCTGGGTGTCCCGCGCCCTGGCCCACGGCCTGGATGTAGTGGCCTGGGACCCGGCGCCTGGCGCCGAAGCAGCCCTGCGCAAGCGCGTTGCCAACGCCTGGGGCGCCTTGGAGAAACAAGGCCTGGCGCCGGGCGCCTCTCAGGATCGCCTGCGCTTTGTAACCACCATTGAGGAATGCGTAAAAGACGCCGACTTCATCCAGGAAAGCGCCCCGGAACGCCTGGAGCTGAAACTCGAACTGCACAGCAAGATCAGCGCAGCGGCCAAGCCGAATGCGCTGATTGGCTCGAGCACTTCAGGTCTGTTGCCGAGCGAGTTCTACGAAGGTTCCACCCACCCGGAACGCTGCGTGGTCGGTCACCCCTTCAACCCGGTTTACCTGTTGCCGCTGGTAGAAGTGGTGGGTGGCAAAAACACCGCGCCGCAGGCAATTCAGGCAGCGATCAAGGTGTATGAATCCCTCGGCATGCGCCCGTTGCATGTGCGTAAGGAAGTGCCGGGGTTTATCGCTGACCGCTTGCTCGAAGCGCTGTGGCGTGAGGCGTTGCACCTGGTCAATGATGGCGTGGCAACCACGGGCGAGATCGATGACGCGATTCGTTTTGGCGCCGGTTTGCGCTGGTCGTTCATGGGCACATTCCTGACTTACACCCTCGCGGGCGGTGATGCCGGAATGCGCCACTTCATGGCCCAGTTCGGCCCGGCGTTGCAGTTGCCGTGGACGTATTTGCCGGCGCCGGAGCTGACCGACAAGTTGATTGACGATGTGGTCGACGGCACCAGCGATCAGTTGGGTAAACACAGCATTTCGGCGCTGGAGCGCTATCGTGATGATTGCTTGCTGGCGGTATTGGAAGCGGTGAAAACCACCAAAGCCAAACACGGCATGAGCTTCGCTGAATAACCGCTGTTGATCTGTGTGGGAGCTGGCTTGCCTGCGATAGCGATGCAAAATTCACCATCGCCATCGCAGGCAAGCCAGCTCCCACATTTTGACTGCATACATTCTGGAATATATGTGATGCCTGCACTGACCACCTACACCACCCACATCCAGCCCGACTGGGTGGATTACAACGGCCACCTGCGTGATGCGTTTTACCTGCTGATCTTCAGCTACGCCACCGACGCGCTGATGGACACCCTCGGGCTGGACAGCGAAAACCGCGAAGCCAGCGGCCACTCGCTGTTCACCCTGGAACTGCACCTGAACTACCTGCACGAAGTAAAACTCGGCGCCGAGGTGGAGGTGCACACCCAACTGATCGCCCACGACGCCAAGCGGTTGCACCTCTATCACAGCCTGCACCTTGTGGGCGACGCGAAGGAGTTGGCCGGCAACGAGCAGATGCTGCTGCACGTCGATCTGGCGGGGCCGCATTCAGCGCCGTTTACCGAGGCCACGCTGGAGAAACTGGCAACCATCAGTGCCGAACAGGCCGACCTGCCGCGCCCTGCCTTGCTGGGCCGAGTGATCGGATTACCACCCAAAAAACAATAAGGAATCACCATGCAAACCGCCGCCGCTGTTGCCGATTTCCGTACTTACCCGAAGATCTGCGACCTTGCCGAGGCGCAGGTACTGGACAACCAGATTCGCGTGCAGTGGGCCGATGGGCGGGTCAGCCCGTTCCATCATCAGTGGCTGCGGGACAACTGCCCCTGTGCCCAATGCGTGTACAGCGTGACCCGCGAGCAGGTGCTGGAAATTGTCGATGTGGACGAGCATCTGCGCGCCCTAAGCGCGCACATCGATCAAGGTTTTCTGTGCGTGGAATGGTACGGCGGCCATCGCAGCCAGTACGATCCAGGCTGGTTGCGCGCCCATGCCTATGACGATCAATCACGCGCCGAACGCCGCGCTGCCAAACCCCAGTCGCAACTGTGGGGCAGCACCTTCGAACTGCCCATATTTGAATACTCAGCGGTGATGGAAGACCCCAAAGCCCTGTTGCAATGGCTGCTGGCCTTGCGTGACGGCGGCCTTACGCAAATCCGTGGCGTGCCCACCGAACCAGGCTCGCTGGCACTGATCGCCAAGCGTATTTCGTTTATCCGCGAGAGCAACTTCGGCGTGCTGTTCAACGTGCAGTCCAAGGCCGATGCCGACAGCAATGCTTACACCGCTTTCAACCTGCCGCTGCACAGCGACTTGCCGACGCGGGAGTTGCAGCCGGGGCTGCAGTTTCTGCATTGCCTGGTGAACGAAGCTACCGGCGGCGAGAGCATTTTTGTCGATGGGTTTGCCATCGCCCATGCGCTGCGCAGCGAAGACCCCGAGGCGTTTCGCGCCCTGTGTGAAATCCCGGTGGAGTTTCGCAATAAAGACCGGCACAGCGACTACCGCCGCCTGGCCCCGATCATTGCGCTGGATGCCTTGGGCGATGTGGCGGAGATCCGCATGGCCAACTTTTTGCGCGGGCCGTTTGAGGCACCGGTGGAGCAGATGCCGTTGTTGTATCGGGCGTATCGGCGTTTTATTGCGATGACGCGGGAAGACCGTTTTCGACTGGTCAAACGCCTGAATCCGGGTGAGCTGTGGTGCTTTGATAACCGCCGCACCTTGCATGCGCGCAATGCGTTTGACCCGGCTTCGGGAGCGCGGCATTTTCAGGGTTGTTACATTGATCGGGATGAGTTGTTGTCCCGGATATTGGTGTTGCAGAGGTAGACCGGGGTACGGCCATCGCAGGCAAGCCAGCTCCCACAAACCCCAGCCAAAAAAAGCCCCGGGCCAGCCGTGACTGGATCGGGGCAGAGTGCTTGGTGTGAGCGTGACATCCCGAGGGTGACCAAACCTTCAAGGTGCGTGCCTGGCCTCCAGTGTGCCTATTGTTGGTGTCGGTAAATGACCCGAAAACGACCTGTTCATAGCCATCTGAGCCATTCGTGGATTCTGCCCTTGCCGACCGGCCGAGGGCCTACCAGAATCCCATTCAATCCCGTTCCCTACACCAGGATAAACGTCATGATGCACGCGGACTTGATTGACCAGGATGACCTGCTGAGCCAGCTTCGCTCGCTGGGTTTTGAAGTGTCCAGCGGTGCCAGCGCCGAACAGGCTTGCGAGTGTGCGGTGCGCGGTTTGAGTGCCGCACGGGCCAAGGCACTCAAGGGCATGGTGGAGCAGATGTACACCGGCAGCGCGACGATTTTGCCGGCGGTGCGCCAGGCGATCGACAAGCAGTTGTTGCCGGCATTGGTGCAGTTCAAGCAGAGCTCGGGCGCCTGATAGACCGCTATCGCAGGCAAGCCAGCTCCCACATTTGACTGGGTTCACAATTCAAATGTGGGAGCTGGCTTGTCGGGTCGCCGCATCGCTGCGATAAAGCCACCTCGGTCTAAAGCCTTACACTGGCAAACGTCGACTCATTACGCGCCTGGCTCAACGCCGACATCGGCCCCGACAACGGTGACAGCACCAACGCCTGCGGAATCGGCATCATCGCCACTTGCTGGGTCGTGTTGGAACCTACGCGCTCATCGCGTGGCGGAATGCCAAAGTATTCGCGGTAGCACTTGGAGAAGTGCGGCGTGGACACAAACCCGCACACCGACGCTACTTCGATGATCGACATCGGCGTTTGCTTGAGCAACTGCCGCGCGCGAATCAGGCGCAGCTTGAGGTAGTAGCGCGATGGCGAGCAGTGCAGGTATTTCTGGAACAACCGCTCCAGTTGGCGGCGCGACACGGCGACGTACACCGCCAGTTCGTCCAAGTCGATCGGCTCTTCAAGGTTGGCTTCCATCAGCGCGACGATTTCCTGCAGTTTCGGCTGGTTGGTGCCGAGCATGTGCTTGAGCGGCACGCGCTGGTGATCCTGTTCATTGCGGATGCGCTCGTACACAAACATCTCGGAGATGGCGGCCGACAATTCACGGCCGTGGTCGCGGCTGATCAGGTGCAGCATCATGTCCAGCGGCGCGGTGCCGCCCGAGCTGGTAAAGCGGTTACGGTCGAGGGTGAACAGGCGCGTGCTCATGGCCACGCGCGGGAAGGCTTCCTGCATCGACGCCAGGCATTCCCAGTGCACGCTGCAATCGAAACCGTCGAGCAAACCGGCGCAGGCCAGGGCCCAACTGCCAGTGCACACGGCGCCGAGGCGACGCGACTGGCGCGCCTGGCTTTGCAGCCACGACACGTGCTCACGGGTAACGGTACGCTGGATTCCCACGCCACCGCACACAATCACAGTGTCCAGGGCCGGGGCTTTGTGCATGGAGGCATCGGGGGTGATTTGCAGACCGTCGCTGGCCCACACTTGGTTGCCGTCGACACTCAGGGTTGTCCAGCGATACAGCTCGCGGCCGGACAGCTGGTTGGCCATGCGCAGCGGTTCCACTGCCGAAGCCAGGGAAATCAGCGTGAAATTGTCCAGCAGCAAAAAGCCGATGGATTGAGGCGCACGGTTCTGGGGTTGGGCCCCGGAGTTGAACGACGTCATCGCGGTATCTCCTCACACAAAGCGGGTGATGGCCTCAGGCGAGGCTCTTGTTATTGCGTTCGTCTCCAGCAAGGAGCGAGGCTTTGAATGGATAGAGCAAATGCCATGCCTAAAATTGAATGGCCATCCAATAACTCCTAAAAACGACCTGATGACGCGTCTATATAAGCCCGCGCGGGGAGTGCGGAATATGGCCAGAAATGGACGTCAGACCGGCCCTGCTCTGGGGTGTGAGCAGATCGGTAGCACTTGTGGGAAGGCGCTTTGCGGGCGTGGGAAAAGTCTGTCACCGCACGCACGGGTGACGAGTGGTGAGGCACGGAATCGTTCGCAAGCTACTTATCTATTTGCGACGCGCTAAAAGGTGGCGCTTTTGGGTTCGGGTGTTCACTTTATGAGCAGTGGTGCTGCAACTGCCGCTATCGCAGGCAAGCCAGCTCCCACAGGGGAATGCATTCCAAATGTGGGCGCTGGCTTGCCTGCGATGGCGGCATTAGTGAATCAACACTCTACTGCGCTGACGGCCAAACCACCCCGCGAAGTCTCTTTGTACTTATCATGCATATCCGCGCCGGTATCGCGCATGGTGCGGATCACCCGGTCAAGGGAAATGAAGTGCTGACCATCACCGCGCAGCGCCATCTGCGCGGCGTTGATCGCCTTCACCGCCGCAATCGCGTTGCGCTCGATGCACGGCACTTGCACCAGCCCGCCGACCGGGTCGCAGGTCAGGCCGAGGTTATGTTCCAGGCCAATTTCGGCGGCGTTGCACAGTTGCTCCGGCGTGGCGCCGAGGATCTCGGCAAGTCCCGCAGCGGCCATGGCACAGGCTGAACCGACTTCACCCTGGCAGCCGACTTCGGCGCCGGAAATCGAGGCGTTTTTCTTGCACAGAATCCCGACGGCCGCAGCGCTCAGCAAATAGTCGACCACGTTGGCTTCGGTGACTTCTTCGCTGAACTTCATAAAGTAGTGCAGCACCGCAGGAATAATCCCCGCCGCGCCATTGGTGGGGGCGGTGACCATGCGCCCACCGGCGGCGTTTTCTTCATTGACCGCCAGGGCGAAGAGGTTGACCCACTCCATGGCGCTCAAGGTCGAGCCAATCACGTTCGGTTTGCCCAGCTCCTGCAAACTGCGGTGCAACTTGGCGGCGCGGCGACGCACATTCAGGCCACCGGGCAGGATGCCTTCGTGCTTGAGGCCCTGCTCCACGCAGTCTTGCATGGCGCGCCAGAGCTTCATCAGGCCACTGCGGATTTCGTCTTCGCTGCGCCAGGTTTTTTCGTTGGCCAACATTAGTTCGGCGACGCGCAGGTTGTGGGTCTTGCACAACTGCAACAGCTCCACAGCACTGGAAAAATCATACGGCAGTTCGGTACGGTCCATATCGGCCACGCCGCTCTGCGCCTGGGCCTCGTCCACCACAAAACCACCACCGACTGAATAGTAGGTGCCGCGGTGCAGCTCGCCGTCATCATCGAACACCACCAGGGTCATGGCGTTGGGGTGGAACGGCAGGTTTTCGTCGAGCAGGCGCATGTCGCGTGCCCAGACGAAGGGCACCGGCAGGCGGCCGTCGAGCAAGAGCGTGTCGGTCTCGCGCAGGGTGTGAATACGCAGGCCGATTTGCGCCGGGTCGATTGCGTCCGGCCACTCGCCCATCAGGCCCATGATGGTCGCCGTGTCGCTGCCATGGCCGATGCCGGTGGCCGACAACGAGCCATATAGCTGAACTTCAACGCGACGTACTTGTTCCAACACTCCACGTTCACGCAAGTGCTGAACGAACAACGCTGCGGCGCGCATGGGGCCGACGGTGTGAGAACTAGAAGGCCCGATGCCGATCTTGAACAGGTCGAAAACACTGATAGCCATTGCGGTAGAACTCCTCGATAAGCACGGCCAGGCTTGAACGAGGTGCTACGCTCAGATCGCCCAGATGGCGGCATCATCAAGCTTTTGCTTGCCTTCACGGCGTCTCACACCGACGTAACCATGCTCAACAACGCCGCTCTCGTGCGATCGGGCATTTTGGCCGTTTTTAGCGGTTCAGATCGGTAAAAACTGCGGTTTTGCCATTGGAAAAATCTGTAAGCGACGTCACCGACACTGGATACGACCATCCCTGTACTGGATACGACGCCCCCTGTAGGCGTCAGATTTTCACTGGTACATGATCAGTCTCGACTCGTTTGCAAGGCACCGTGCCGTCGCCTCGATGCACGCCCCAACCGCAACACTTATAAAGCGCGGCGAATGCCGCCAGAAAAGACACAGGAGTCTACCCCGATGAAAGGTTCACCCTCGTTGTTGTTGGCCGCCATGCTGAGTCTGCCAGTCCTGGCACACGCTGCAGAACCGGAACAGTGCAAGACCGTTAACTTCTCCGATGTCGGCTGGACCGACATCACTGTCACCACCGCGACCACCAGCGAAGTCCTCAAGGGCCTTGGCTATAAACCGCGCACCACGATGATTTCGGTACCGGTGACCTACAAGTCCCTGGCCGACGGCAAGAACATGGACATCTTCCTCGGCAACTGGATGCCGACCATGGAAAACGACATCAAGCAATACCGTGATGCCGGCACCGTGGAAACCGTGCGCGCCAACCTGGAAAACGCCAAGTACACCCTGGCGGTCCCGGAGGCGCTGTACAACAAGGGCCTCAAAGACTTCGCCGACATCGCCAAATTCAAGGATGAGCTGGGCGGCAAGATCTACGGCATCGAGCCGGGTAACGACGGCAACCGCACTATCCAGACCCTCATCGACAAAGACGCCTTCGGCCTGAAAACCGCGGGTTTCAAAGTGGTTGAGTCCAGCGAAGCCGGGATGCTCTCGCAGGTGGAACGCGCCTCCAAGCGTGACCAGGCCATCGTGTTCCTGGGCTGGGAACCGCACCCGATGAACACCCGCTTCAAGATGAAGTACCTGACCGGCGGAGACGACTCGTTCGGCCCCAACTACGGCCAGGCCACCATCTACACCAACGTTCGCAAGGGCTACACCCAGGAATGCAGCAACGTCGGCCAGTTGCTGAAAAACCTGTCGTTCACCTTGAACATGGAAAGCACCCTGATGGGTAACGTCCTCGACGACAAGATGAAGCCCGACGCCGCAGCCAAAGCCTGGCTGAAGAAGAACCCGCAAGTGCTCGACACCTGGCTCGCCGGTGTGACCACGGTTGATGGCAAACCCGGTCTGGAGGCCGTCAAGGAATACCTCGCCAAGTAAGTGCTGACCCCGGGGCGGTGCGCTGCCCCGGGATGTTTTCCCCTTCGCATGTGGACATTCACTACCATGCTGACTGAACAGAAAATCCCACTAGGCCAGTACATCGCTGCCTTCGTCGAATGGTTGACCAAACATGGTGCCAACTACTTCGACGCCATCGCATCGACCCTGGAAACGATGATCCACGGCGTGACGTTCGCGCTGACCTGGTTCAATCCGCTGGCATTGATCGGTCTGATTGCGCTGCTGGCTCACTTTATTCAACGTAAATGGGGCCTGACCGTTTTTGTCATCGCCTCCTTCCTGCTGATCCTCAACCTGGGGTACTGGCAGGAAACCATGGAAACCCTCGCGCAGGTGTTGTTCGCCACCCTGGTCTGCGTGGTCATCGGTGTGCCGCTGGGCATTGTTGCCGCACACAAACCGCTGTTCTACACCATGATGCGGCCGGTGCTCGATCTGATGCAGACCGTACCGACCTTCGTCTACCTCATCCCTACCCTGACCCTCTTCGGGCTGGGTGTGGTGCCTGGCTTGATCTCCACGGTGGTGTTCGCGATTGCCGCGCCTATCCGCCTGACCTACCTGGGTATCCGCGATGTACCGCAAGAGTTGATGGACGCCGGCAAGGCCTTTGGCTGCTCGCGCCGTCAGTTGCTCTCACGCATTGAACTGCCCCACGCCATGCCGAGCATTGCCGCCGGTATTACCCAATGCATCATGCTGTCGTTGTCGATGGTGGTGATCGCGGCCCTGGTGGGCGCCGACGGCCTCGGCAAGCCGGTGGTCAACGCACTCAACACCGCCGACATTGCCCTGGGCTTTGAAGCCGGCCTGGCAATCGTATTGCTGGCCATCATGCTCGACCGCATCTGCAAACAACCCGACGCCAAAGTAGGGGGTGATGCATGAGCATTATCCGATTCGACAATGTCGACGTGATCTTCTCCAAAGACCCACGCGAAGCGCTCAAGCTGCTGGACCAGGGCATGAGCCGTAACGAGATTCTGAAAAAGACCGGGCAGATCGTCGGCGTTGAAAAAGCCAGCCTGGACATTGAGAAGGGCGAGATCTGCGTGCTGATGGGCCTGTCCGGCTCCGGCAAGTCGAGCCTGCTGCGCTGCATCAACGGCCTCAACACCGTAAGCCGCGGCCAGCTGTTTGTGGAGCACGAAGGCCGCCAGATCGACATTGCGTCCTGCACGCCCGCCGAGCTGAAAATGATGCGCACCAAGCGCATCGCCATGGTGTTCCAGAAGTTCGCGCTGATGCCGTGGCTGACGGTGCGCGAGAACATCAGCTTTGGCCTCGAGATGCAGGGCCGCCCGGAGAAAGAACGGCGCGCGCTGGTGGATGAAAAACTTGAACTGGTGGGCCTGGCCCAGTGGCGTAACAAGAAGCCCGACGAGCTGTCCGGTGGCATGCAGCAGCGCGTCGGCCTGGCCCGCGCCTTGGCGATGGATGCCGATATCCTGCTGATGGACGAACCCTTCTCGGCCCTCGACCCGCTGATCCGCCAAGGCCTGCAAGATGAACTGCTGGAACTGCAACGCAAGCTGAGCAAGACCATCGTGTTCGTGAGCCACGACCTGGATGAGGCGCTGAAACTCGGCAGCCGCATCGCGATCATGAAAGACGGCAAGATCATCCAGTACAGCGTGCCGGAAGAGATTGTGCTGAACCCGGCGGACGACTATGTGCGCACCTTCGTCGCCCATACCAACCCGCTGAACGTGCTGTGCGGGCGCAGCCTGATGCGTACCGTAGAGAACTGCACCCACGTCAACGGCTCCATCAGCCTGGACCCGGGCGGCGATTCGTGGCTGGACCTGGCCGAAGGCAATGTGATCAAGGGCGCACGCCAGAACGGCACGCCGTTGAACCTGCAGAACTGGGCGCCGGGGCAACCGGTGGAAGGTTTGGGCCGGGTACCGACGCTGGTGGATTCCAATATCGGCATGCGCGATGCGTTGCAGATCCGGTATCACACGGGGAACAAGCTGGTGTTGCATAACAACAACCAGGTGGTGGGGATTCTGGGGGATAGCGAGCTGTACCATGCCCTGCTGGGCAAGAACCTGGGCTAGTCGGCACCGCAAAACCAACTGAAGAAACTGGGTCAATGTGGGAGCTGGCTTGCCTGCGATAGCTTTAGTGAATTCACCACAGCTATCGCAGGCAAGCCAGCTCCCACATTTGACCTCATTCCAAGCCTGGAACAGCGGCGCCAGTGACGGCGCCGCTCGGCTCAACCATCAGCTATAGACACGGCCAAGGAGCTGCCGATGGCTTTCAAACTGATCGAGCACGTCCCGGGTGATCTGTTCCTGGGCGAAGCCCATCAGGTCATATTCCTGAGGTCCGTTGTGCAGGTAGACCTCGGCCCGGTAGTAACGGGTGCGCTCTTCTTCGGGCAGGTCGCTCGGTGCCGAGGAGTAAGCATCCAGGCTCACTTCATAGACAAACGGGTTGCCCTCTTCCATCTCGATACGCACACCGATGCAGCGCTTGGATTTACCCAGCAGCGTCTGCACTTCCAGCCCTTGGTCACGCAGCACACTCGCCGCTTCTTCCAACGCAGGCGTAACGTGTTTGTCCATAAAGCGCTGTACCGTGCCCTGGCTCGGTTGCAGGTCCAAGGCGGTCAAACGTTCGCTGAAACCACGACGACCACGTTCGGCCAACTGCGCTTGCTCCTGTTCGATGGCCACATCCTGGCGCATCGCCTTGTGCAAACCGAACATAAACAGAATCAGCACCACCGAGAACGGCAGCCCCGCCAGCACCACCATGGTTTGCATGGCTTCGAAGTTACCCGCAAACAGCAGGCCGATGGTCACCAGGGTGATCACCGCCGACCAGAAGATCCGCAGCCAGTGCGGCGCATCTTCATCCACATTGCCGCCCTTGCACGAAAGGTTGGCCATCATCACCGCGCCGGAATCCGCCGGGGTCAGGAACAGCACAAAGCCCACGAAGATCGACACGCCGATCACGATTTTCGACGCCGGGTAATGCTCAAGCAGTTGGTAGATGGCCATCGACGGTTGCTCCAGCGCCGTCTTGCCCAACTCCACCGCACCGTGGTTCAACACCAGGTCCAGCGCCGAGTTACCGAAGATCGACAACCACGCCAGGGTGAAGCCCAGCGGGATCAGCAGCACGCCGGCCACCAGTTCACGCACCGTGCGACCACGGGAGATACGCGCGATGAACATGCCTACAAATGGCGCCCAGGAAATCCACCAGGCCCAGTAGAACAGGGTCCACAGGCCCATCCAGCGTTCAGTCTTGTCGGCGTCGCCTTCGTACACATACAGGTCGAAGGTTTTCAGCACGATACCGTTGAGGTAGTCACCGGTGTTCTGCACCAGGCCATTGAGCAGGTGCAAGGTCGGGCCAAACAACAGCACAAAGATCAGCAAGCCGCTGAACAGCACAATGTTGAGGTTGGACAGGCGGCGAATGCCGTTTTCCACACCCGACACGGCAGCGATGGTCGCCACGGTGCTCATCACAATGATCACGATCAGCAGGTTGGTGTTGCTGTGCTGCATGCCGAACAGGTTTTCAAGCCCCGACGACACTTGCATCGAACCAATCCCCAGGTTCGTCACCAGGCCCAGCAGGGTCACGAACATGCCGAAGCCGTCCACCGCGTGGCCGGCCGCGCCTTTGACCCAACGCTCGCCCACCAGCGGGTACAGCGCCGAACGCAAGGCCAACGGCTGGTTATGACGGTACGCGAAGTACGCCACGGCCAGGCCGACCAGCGCATAAATCGCCCAGCCGTGCAGGCCCCAGTGCAGGAACGTCAACTGCAACGCCTGGCGGGCTGCGCCATTGCTGGCGGCGGCGCCTTCGGGCGGGTTGAAGTAGTGATCCAACGGCTCGGAAGCCCCGAAATACAGCAGCGAGATGCCGATGCCCGACGAGAACAACATGCCGGCCCAGGCGCCGTAGCTGAAGTCCGGGGTGTCGTCCTTGCTGCCCAGTTTCAATTTACCGTAGGACGAAAACGCCAGGCCGACCACAAACACCAGGTAGGCCGCGATGACCACCATGTAGTACCAGCCGAAGCTTTTCGACAGCCACGCCTGGGCTACGCCGAGCATGCGCCCGGCCTCCTGCGGGGCGATGATCAGAATGGCGGTCAACAACAGAATGAGCGCGGTGGAGGTGTAAAACACCCAACCGTTGACCCTGACCTTTTCCGGCGGGGTCTTTATAAGAGAGGCAGAACTCATGGCGCAGATGCTCCGGGCAGTGCGAGAGAGAAACACAAGGCAACGGTTATCCCGGGACATCGATTTTTCGGCAGTCGACGGACGGGTGTTATAAAGACACCCCGAAAATTCTTGAGCCCCGCCTAGGCAGTGGCCAGGCCCTGATACGGCCTGTTTCAAGGGTTTTTGCAGGTGTCAGAGGACGTTGCTCACAGGTAGGAAAAATCTGTAGGCAGCGACCATTTGTCGCAGATCTTATTCTTTGTTGATTGAACGTTCAATCAAAACAAAATAGACTGGCCATCAAGCCGACGGACGTTTAACGCCCAACGGCAGGCCTAAGGAGAGGTGCTACATGCCCAAGGTCGGTATGCAACCCATACGCCGCCAGCAGTTGATCGAAGCCACCTTGACGGCCATCGATCAGGTTGGAATGGGAGATGCCAGCATTGCGCTGATCGCCCGTTTGGCCGGCGTCTCGAACGGCATCATCAGTCACTACTTTCAGGACAAGAACGGCCTGATCGCCGCAACGATGCGGTACTTGATGAATGTGCTGATCGAGAACGTCCACGAACGCAGGCTTGCGCTGAAGGACGACAGCCCACGGGCGCACCTTCGGGTGATCATCGAGGGCAACTTCGACGCCAGCCAGGTCAACGGACCGGCAATGAAAACCTGGCTGGCCTTCTGGGCCACCAGCATGCACCACCCGTCATTGCACAGGTTGCAGCGGATCAACGATCAACGTCTGTATTCCAACCTGTGCTGCCAGTTCCGCCGAGTGCTACCGCTGCCGCACGCACGCAAAGCAGCCAGAGGCCTGGCGGCCCTGATCGACGGTTTGTGGTTGCGCGGCGCCCTGTCGGGAGACGCTTTCGACACGGAGCAGGCGCAACGGATCGCTTACGAATACATGGATTTCCAATTGGCCAAGCAGGTGAGTTAGAGCACACATAAACGCTCAACCCCTGAACGTCTGCCGCTCAGTGTTGCCACAACCCCATGGCCCACTTTCGGCGGGTAACGCCAACCACTTATGCACTTGCGAGGACTTTATGGCCCGTTTCGAACTGCAAAAACTCTACATTGACGGCGGCTACAGCGACGCTGGCAGCGATGCCACCTTCGAAGCCATCAACCCGGCTAACGGTGAAGTTCTCGCCCAAGTGCAACGCGCCACCAAGGAAGATGTGGAACGTGCCGTGGTCAGCGCTGAAAAAGGCCAGAAAATCTGGGCCGCCATGACCGCCATGGAGCGTTCGCGCATCCTGCGCCGTGCCGTCGACATCCTGCGCGAGCGCAACGATGAGCTGGCCGCCCTGGAAACCCTGGACACCGGTAAAGCCTTCTCCGAAACCCAATACGTCGACATCGTCACCGGCGCAGACGTGCTGGAATACTACGCAGGCCTGGTGCCAGCCATCGAAGGCGAGCAGATCCCGTTGCGCGACACTTCGTTCGTCTACACCCGCCGCGAGCCGCTGGGCGTAGTAGCCGGTATCGGCGCGTGGAACTACCCGATCCAGATCGCCCTGTGGAAATCCGCACCGGCCCTGGCGGCGGGTAACGCGATGATCTTCAAGCCAAGCGAAGTCACTTCGCTGACCACCCTGAAACTGGCCGAGATCTACACCGAAGCTGGCGTTCCAGCCGGTGTGTTCAACGTGCTGACCGGCAGCGGCCGTGAAGTCGGCACCTGGCTGACCGAACACCCGCGTATCGAGAAAGTCTCGTTCACCGGCGGCACCGACACCGGCAAGAAGGTTATGGCCAGCGCTTCGAGCTCCTCGCTCAAAGAAGTGACCATGGAACTGGGCGGCAAGTCGCCGCTGATCGTGTTCGAAGATGCCGACCTGGATCGCGCCGCCGACATCGCCATGATGGCCAACTTCTACAGCTCCGGCCAGGTCTGCACCAACGGCACTCGCGTGTTCGTGCCGAAACACCTGCAAGCGGCGTTCGAAGCCAAGATCGTTGAGCGTGTTGCGCGCATTCGTGTTGGCAACCCACAAGACGAAAACACCAACTTCGGCCCGCTGGTCAGCTTCGCCCACATGGAAAGCGTGCTCGGCTACATCGCCAAAGGCAAGGAAGAAGGCGCCCGCGTACTGTGCGGCGGCGACCGCCTGACCGACGGCGAATTCGCCAAAGGCGCCTATGTGGCCCCGACTGTGTTCACCGACTGCACCGACGAAATGACCATCGTCCGTGAAGAAATCTTCGGCCCAGTAATGAGCATCCTCACTTACGAGACCGAAGAAGAAGTGATCCGCCGCGCCAACGACACCGATTTCGGCCTGGCCGCAGGTTTGGTGACCAAGGACCTGAACCGCGCCCACCGCGTGATTCATCAGCTGGAAGCGGGTATCTGCTGGATCAACGCCTGGGGCGAATCCGACGCCAAGATGCCGGTTGGCGGCTACAAGCAGTCGGGCGTTGGCCGTGAGAACGGTATCAGCTCGCTGAACAACTTCACCCGCATCAAATCGGTACAGGTTGAGCTGGGCGACTACGCCTCGGTGTTCTAAACCACAGGCGCCTGGGAGTCGCCTTTGTGGCGAGGGAGCTTGCTCCCGTTGGGCTGCGCAGCAGCCCCATCCCAGGCCCCGCAGTTCTCCAGACCGAACTCGTTCGCTGGTTTTGCGACTGCTGCGCAGTCGAGCGGGAGCAAGCTCCCTCGCCACAAAAGCAGCTTGAACCACTTATATGAGGGTGCATTTATGTCCCAAGAATACGATTACATCATTGTGGGTGCCGGCTCCGCCGGTAACACCCTGGCGACCCGTCTGACCGAAGACGAAGGCGTCACCGTCCTGCTGCTGGAAGCCGGCGGCCCGGACTACCGTTTTGACTTCCGTACCCAAATGCCTGCCGCGCTGGCGTTCCCGCTGCAAGGCCGTCGCTACAACTGGGCCTACGAAACCGACCCTGAGCCACACATGGACGGCCGCCGGATGGAATGCGGTCGCGGCAAAGGCCTGGGTGGTTCTTCGCTGATCAACGGCATGTGCTACATCCGTGGCAACGCCATGGACTACGACAACTGGGCAAAACTGCCAGGTCTGGAAAACTGGACCTACCTCGACTGCCTGCCGTACTTCCGTAAAGCCGAAACCCGCGACATCGGCCCCAACGACTACCACGGTGGCGACGGCCCGGTCAGCGTGACCACGCCTAAAGCCGGCAACAACCCGCTGTTCCACGCGATGGTTGAAGCCGGCGTACAGGCCGGTTACCCGCGTACCGACGACCTGAACGGCTACCAGCAAGAAGGCTTCGGCCCGATGGACCGTACCGTCACGCCTAAAGGCCGTCGCGCCAGCACCGCACGCGGTTACCTGGACACGGCCAAGAAGCGCTCGACGCTGACCATCGTCACCCACGCCCTCACCGACAAAGTGTTGTTTGAAGGCAAGCGTGCCGTGGGCGTGCGTTACCTGATCGGCGCGGCTGAAGAACGTGTTGAAGCCCGTGCGCGTAAAGAAGTACTGGTGTGCAGCGGTGCAATCGCTTCGCCGCAACTGCTGCAACGCTCCGGTGTGGGCCCGGCCAAACTGCTGGAAAGCCTCGACATCCCGGTGGTCCACGACCTGCCCGGCGTCGGCGAAAACCTGCAGGACCACCTTGAGCTGTACCTGCAATACGCCTGCACTCAGCCAGTGTCGCTGTACCCATCGCTGCTCTGGTACAACCAGCCGGCCATTGGTGCCGAATGGCTGTTCAACGGCACCGGCATCGGCGCCAGCAACCAGTTCGAAGCGGGCGGTTTTATCCGTACCCGTGAAGACTTCGATTGGCCGAACATCCAGTACCACTTCCTGCCGGTCGCGATTAACTACAACGGCAGCAACGGTGTGAAAGAGCACGGTTTCCAGGCGCACATGGGTTCCATGCGTTCGCCGAGCCGGGGCCGCGTGCAATTGAAGTCGAAGAACCCACGGGACTATCCGAGCATCCTCTTCAACTACATGGCCACCGAGCAGGACTGGCAGGAATTCCGTGACGGCATCCGCCTGACCCGCGAAATCATGCAGCAGCCGGCGCTGGATCAATACCGTGGCCGTGAAATCAGCCCGGGCATTGACGTGCAAACCGATGAGCAGTTGGACAAGTTCATCCGCGAGCACGCCGAAACTGCGTTCCACCCGTCCTGCTCGTGCAAAATGGGCACCGACGAGATGGCTGTAGTGGATGCCGAAGGCCGCGTGCATGGCATGCAGGGGCTGCGTGTTGTGGATGCGTCGATCATGCCGATCATCACCACCGGCAACCTCAACGCGCCGACGATCATGATCGCCGAGAAAATCGCCGACAAGATCCGTGGCCGCAAGCCACTGCCGCGCAGCACTGCCGACTACTACGTCGCAGGCGATGCGCCGGTGCGTGGCAAGCCGATGCGTGAAGTCGGCCCTACTGCGCAGTAACCCGTTGATCGTTCCCACGCTCTGCGTGGGAATGCATCCTGTGACGCTCTGCGTCACGACCTTCAAAAGCGGACGCAGAGCGTCCAAGGCGGCATTCCCACGCAGAGCGTGGGAACGATCACCTATGCTAGCCTCTGGGACTGCGCTGCCCTCAAGGAGGTCCCGATGTTCGACGCCCACCCCACCCTCAAACAACACTTCAGTGCCCTGCGCACCCGCGCCGAATTCTTCTCGTTGCGTTATGTGCGCGAATCCGGCCAGTACCTGTCGGTACGCAAGAACGTCGCCGAGCCGCCACACCTTAGCCACGACGAGGGCGCCATGCTCACCGTGCGCCTCAACGGCGTGGAAGCTTATGCAGCAACCAACGACATTTCCCTCGCCGGCCTGCAAGCAGCCCTTGAGCGCGCCGAACAGCAAGCCCGGCAGATTTCGCCCCATGCCCTGCTCGACTTGCACACACAACAGGTCTCCAGTGACGTGGCCGACTACCTGTCGCCCGACCTCGACCAGCCCTTCCCATCCCTGAGCGACTGCTACCAACTGCTCGGCGATGAATCCGCCAGCGTGCCCAAGGATGAGCGCCTGGTCAGTTGGGAAGTCAGCCTGGGCACCACGCGGGTTGAACAGATCTACCTCAACAGCGCCGGTGCCGAGCTGCGCCAGGCTCAGCGTTTCGTCTTTCCGGGCCTGAGCGTCACCGCCTTCGACGGCAACGACAGCCAGACCCGCACCCTGGGCGGCACCAACTTCGGCCAGCAAGGCAGTGCGAACGTGATTCGCCGCTTCGGCCTGGCCGGCGCCGCCCGCACAGTCGCCGATGAAGCCCTGCAACTGCTGCTCGCGCCGAACACGCCCCACGGCCCGCGTGACCTGCTGCTGATGCCCGACCAGATGATCCTGCAGATCCACGAGTCCATCGGCCACCCGCTGGAACTGGACCGCATCCTGGGCGATGAGCGTAACTACGCCGGCACCAGTTTTGTGAAGGCCAGCGACTTCGGCCACCTGCAATACGGCTCGCCCTTGCTCAACGTGACCTTCGACCCGGACATCCCCGAACAGCTCGCCAGCTATGGGCATGACGACGACGGCACGGCCGCCAGCAAGCAGTTCCTGATACGCGATGGCCTGCTGCTCAAGCCCTTGGGTGGCGCGCTGTCGCAATTTCGCGCGAACCTGCCAGGCGTGGCCAACAGCCGCGCGTGCGGCTGGAATCGGCCGCCCATCGACCGAATGGCCAACCTCAATATCGAGGCCGGCGACAAGACCCAGGCTGAGCTGGTCAGCGGCATCGAGCACGGCATTCTGATGAGCACCAACCGCTCCTGGTCCATCGATGACGCACGCAATAAATTCCAGTTCGGTTGCGAGTGGGGCCAGCTGATCGAAAACGGCGAACTCAAGGGCGTGGTCAAAAACCCCAACTACCGCGCCATCTCCGCGCAGTTCTGGCGCAACCTCAGCGCCGTCGGCGACGCCAGCACCTTCCAGGTGTTAGGCACGCCCAATTGCGGCAAAGGCGAACCCAACCAGGTGATCCGCGTGGGCCACGCTTCACCGGCGTGTGTGTTCAGTGATATCGACGTGTTCGGGGGAGATGCCTGATGAATAACTTCAAGGCACTGGTGGGTTGGCTCAAGCAAGCCGTCACCGACAAGGAACAGTTTCACCTGGGCTACGCTGACGAGTCGTCCGAGTTCGTGCGCTTCAACCACGCCAAGGTGCGTCAAGCGGGCCAGGTGCAACAGGCCAGCCTCAACCTCAAGCTGATCAACGATGGCCGTCACGCCGACCTCGGTATCACCCTTGCCGGTGAGCCGGCGCTGGATCGCCAGCGCCTGGCCGACGGCCTGCAACAACTGCGCGAAACCCTGCCATTGTTGCCGCAGGATCCTTACCTGCTGCTGAACCACAACGCCTGGCAAAACCACAACGAACAACTGCGACCGCTGCCGGAACTGGCCCAGGTGCTGGCAGATATCAGCCAGGCCGCCGAAGGTGTGGACCTGGTGGGCTTCTACGCTGCCGGCCCCATCAGCCGTGGCTTTGCCAGTTCCGACGGCGCGTTCGGCTGGCATCAGGCCAATAGCTTCAACTTCGATTTCAGCCTGTTCCACGCCAACGGCGAAGCGGTGAAAGCCAGCTACGCCGGGCACACCTGGGACAGCGCCGAGTTCACTGAGCGTTTCCAGCGGGCGCGTGAGCAGCTGGAATTCCTCGGCCGCCCGTTGCACAAGCTGCCTCCCGGCCAGTACCGCGCCTACCTGGCCCCGGCGGCGCTGGAAGAAATCTTCAGCATTGTCACGTGGGGCGGGTTTTCCGCCCAGGCCATCGCCAGCAAAGGCAGTTGCTTGCAAAAGCTCTACACGGGTGAGCAGTCGCTGAGCCCACTGGTGAAGGTCGATGAGCAGATCAGCGGCTCGTTGAGCCAAGCGTTTTCCACCGAAGGTTACCCACGCGGCGACGTCACGCTGATCAACGCCGGTAAAGCCGAGGGCCAGTTGATCAACTCGCGCAGTGCTGCCGAATATGGCCTGAGCACCAACGGCGCCAGCAGCGACGAGTCGCCCAGCGCCTTGCAGATGGCCGCAGGTAACCTGCCCCAGGCCGATATCCTCAAGCAATTGGGCACTGGCTTGTACATCAGCAACCTGTGGTATCTGAACTACTCGGACTTGCCGGCGGCACGCCTGACCGGCATGACGCGCTTTGCGACGTTCTGGGTCGAAGACGGTGAGATCAAGGCGCCGGTGAGCACCATGCGGTTTGATGACAGTGTCTACAGCCTGCTCGGTTCGCAGCTTGAAGCGCTGACCTCGGAACGGGAACTGCTGCTGTCGGCGAGTACGTACAGCCAGCGCAATACCTCCTCCAACCTGCTGCCGGGGGCGCTGGTCAAGCGCCTGACGCTAACGCTGTAAATACAATTGCCCCTGTGGGAGCTGGCTTGTGTGGGAGCTGGCTTGCCTGCGATGCAGTCACCTCGGTGTGTCAGTCACACCGCAGTGATGCCATCGCAGGCAAGCCAGCTCCCACATAGGCCAGCTACCAGACAAGCCAGTTCCCACATAGGCTTGTATTGATTTCAGACACCTCGTTTCATCCCTTCCTACCGCAAAATCCCATCTAACACTTCTCCCCGGGCGGCCTGTTGTCGCCCGCAAAAAACCTCGTTATAACGGTTAGTGGCATCCCGCCACCCACCCCACGAGAGCATGACCTTGCCCGGGAAGGGCAAGCTGGAGCGTTGACATGAACCATGGAAGTTTTGTCATAGAGAAGCTGTTCAAGCACTACAACGTTCATGTTGAGCAGCTAGGAAACGATTCGGAAAAAAAGACGGTCTTGATGGTCAACGGCGCGCTGTCCACCACACGCTCTTTCGCGCGAACCAGCAAATGCCTGGCGGAGCATTTCAATGTGCTGCTGTTCGACCTGCCGTTCTCCGGCTATTCGCGCGAGCACAACACCGACCTCGAGCTTGTGACCAAGGACGACGAGGTGCAAATCCTGCGCGCGCTGGTGGAGCGCTTCGAGGTCAACCATCTGGTGTCGGCCTCCTGGGGCGGTATCTCCACCTTGCTGACCCTGGCCCACAACCCGCCCTCCATCGAAAGCTCGGTGGTGATGGCCCTGGCGCCCAACCTCAACCAGGCGATGCTCGACTACGTGGAGCGCGTGCGCGTGTTGATCGAAGCCGATGACAAATCCGCCGTCGGCCACTTGCTCAATGAGACCGTCGGCAAATACCTGTCGCCGCGCCTCAAGCGCAACAACCATCGGCACCTGTCGAGCATGGCCACCACCGAGTACCGCCAGGCGCGTTTCCATATCCATCAGGTGCTGGCCTTGGGCGATGGTAATTACCTGCCGGCGCTGACCCGGATCGAAACCCCGGTGCACTTCCTCAACGGCGCACTGGATGAATACACGCCGGCGGCCGAGGCCCAGTTGTTCAAGCGCTATGTCGGCCGCAGCAGCTTTGCGGTCGCCGAACACACCGGCCATCTGCTCGACCTGGAGTCGCGCGAAGCGGCCATGTCGGTGCACCGTGCGCTGTTGGATTTCCTGGTGGGAGAGCACGCAACACTGTCGGAATTAGACGAACCGCCAGTGGGAAAAGGGGCGACGGATGGCGCATAATCGCCAACACATAGCCTGCTAATAAAAGGGTTCACATGCCGAATCGCGCCCCTCTCGATGCCAAGACCGCCCGCTGGCTACCCTGGGTGGTAGCGATTGCCTTCTTCATGCAGTCGCTGGACGGGACGATTCTCAACACCGCCCTGCCGGCCATGGCGCGGGACTTGGCGGAAAACCCGCTGCGCATGCAAGGGGTGGTGATCGCCTACATGCTCACCGTCGCCTTGCTGATCCCGGCTTCGGGCTGGGTGGCCGACCGCTTCGGTACCAAAAAAATCTTCTTCGGCGCGATCATGCTGTTCAGCATTGGCTCCTTGCTGTGCGCCTTGTCGAGCACCTTGACCATGCTGGTGGGCGCGCGGGTCATCCAGGGTTTGGGCGGCGCGCTGATGCTGCCGGTCGGGCGGCTGGTGGTCTTGCGTGCTTATCCGCGCTCCGAACTCGTACGTATCATGGGCTTCATCACCATTCCCGGCCTGCTCGGCCCCTTGCTCGGCCCGACCATGGGCGGCTGGATGGTGCAATACCTGACCTGGCACTGGATCTTCCTGATCAACCTGCCTGTGGGCATGGTCGGTTGCTACGCCGTGTGGAAACTCATCCCCGACTTGCGCGGCAGCGAACGCACGCGCTTTGACAGTGTAGGGTTTGTACTGTTTGGCGCGGCGATGGTGCTGATTACCATCGCCATGGAAGGCCTGGGCGAACTGCACCTGCCGCACCTGCGGGTGATGTTGCTGCTGTTCGGCGGGCTCGCCTGCCTGGCCGCGTACTGGCTGCGTGCCGGGCATATCGACAACCCACTGTTCTCGCCGGTACTGTTCAAGACCCGCACCTTTGCCGTGGGCATCCTCGGCAACCTGTTCGCCCGGCTGGGCAGCGGCGCACTGCCGTTTCTGGTGCCGTTGCTGCTGCAGGTGGCACTGGGTTACTCGCCCTCCGAAGCCGGTATGAGCATGTTGCCCCTGGCGGCGGCGGCGATGTTTGCCAAGTCCATCGCCCGGCCACTGATCGAGCGGCTGGGCTATCGCATTGTGCTCACCGGCAACACCCTGGCGCTGGGCATCATGCTGGCCAGCATGGGCCTGGTCAGCGAACACACGCCCTACCCGCTGCTGCTGTGCATGCTGGCGGTGCTGGGCGCAATCAACTCGCTGCAATTTACCGCGATGAACACCGTCACCCTGATCGACCTCGACGACGCCCAGGCCAGCAGCGGCAACAGTTTGCTCTCGGTGGTGGCGCAATTGTCCTTGAGCCTGGGCGTAGCCTGTGCCGGTGCCCTGCTCGGCGGCTTTACTGCCGAAGCGGGCAATGACGGCGTGGAAAGCGTGCTGGGCGCGTTCCAACTGACCTTCCTCACCGTGGGCATCATGGCCATGCTGGCGGCGGCGATCTTCCTGCAACTGTCGCCAAAAGACGGCAAACGGGTGGTCAGCCGCGAGCACGACCTTGAGCATTAACAGGCTTCTCGTCTAGAACTTGCAGGGAAAATCCCACAGGGCTGGTACACTGCGCGACATTTTGTTTTGCAGAGCCAGTCCCGTGACTACCATCGCCACCGCTTTTAATACTTTGCCCCTGTCCGCCGCCATGCTGGCTAACCTCGACTCGCTGGGTTACGTCGAGATGACGCAGATCCAGGCGCAAAGCTTGCCGGTGATCCTCAAGGGGCTGGACCTGATCGCCCAAGCCAAGACCGGCAGCGGCAAGACCGCCGCCTTCGGCATCGGCCTGTTGAACCCGATCAACCCGCGTTACTTCGGCTGCCAGGCACTGGTGATGTGCCCGACGCGTGAGCTGGCCGACCAGGTCGCCAAGGAAATCCGTCGCCTGGCGCGTGCCGAAGACAACATCAAGGTACTGACCCTGTGCGGCGGCGTGTCCCTCGGCCCGCAGATCGCCTCGCTGGAACACGGCGCCCACGTCATCGTCGGCACACCGGGCCGTATCCAGCAGCACCTGCGCAAAGGTTCGCTGGTGCTGGACGGCTTGAACACGCTGATCCTCGACGAAGCCGACCGCATGCTCGACATGGGCTTCTACGACGCCATCGAAGACATCATCAGCAAGACCCCGCCACGCCGCCAAACCCTGCTGTTCTCGGCCACCTACCCGGTGAGCATCAAGCAGCTGGCCTCCAAATTCATGCGTGCGCCGCAGCAGGTGAAGGCCGAAGCCTTCCACTCCGACGACCAGATCGAGCAGCGTTTCTACGAGATCTCGCCGGAAGAGCGCATGGACGCGGTGACCAAGGTACTGGCGCACTTCCGCCCGGCGTCGTGCGTGGCGTTCTGCTTTACCAAGCAGCAAGTGCAGGAAACTGTGGATCACCTGACCGCCAAAGGCATCTCCGCCGTCGGCCTGCATGGCGACCTGGAACAGCGCGACCGTGACCAGGTACTGGCGATGTTCGCCAACCGCAGCACTTCAGTGCTGGTGGCGACCGACGTCGCCGCCCGTGGCCTGGACATTGACTCCCTGGACATGGTGATCAACGTCGAACTGGCCCGCGACTCGGAAATCCACATCCACCGCGTAGGCCGTACCGGCCGCGCCGGTGAGACCGGTATTGCGATCAGCCTGGTGGCGCCGTCCGAAGCCCACCGTGCCCAAGCCATTGAGCAACTGCAAAAGTCGCCGCTGAACTGGGACCAACTGGACAACCTCAAGCCGCAAAGCGGTGGCCCGTTGCTGCCGCAGATGAGCACGTTGTGCATCGCCGCCGGCCGTAAAGACAAGGTGCGCCCGGGCGACATCCTTGGCGCACTGACCGGTGACGCCGGGATTCCGGGTGCCCAGGTCGGCAAGATCGCGATCTTTGATTTCCAGGCGTTCGTGGCTGTTGAGCGCGGGATCGCCAAGCAGGCGTTGCAGCGTTTGAATGACGGCAAGATCAAAGGCCGCTCGTTGCGCGTGCGGATCCTCTGACCTGATCGTTCCCACGCTCCGCGTGGGAATGCCGCCATGGACGCTCTGCGTCCGCTTTGTGACGCAGAGCGTCACGGGATGCGTTCCCACGCAGAGCGTGGGAACGATCTGATCTGATGAACATGAGGAAACTGTTTTGCGCTCGACCGAAGTTGTGATCATTGGCGCCGGCGCCGCAGGCTTGATGTGCGCGCTGACCGCCGCCGGGCGTGGGCGCAAGGTGATGCTGATCGACCACGCCAACAAGGCCGGCAAAAAGATCCTGATGTCCGGCGGTGGCCGCTGTAATTTCACCAACATGTACACCGAGCCGGCCAACTTCCTCTCGCACAACGCGCATTTCTGCAAGTCGGCCCTGGCCCGCTACACCCAGTGGGATTTCATCGGGCTGGTGGCCAAGCACGGCGTGCCGTACCACGAGAAAAAGCTCGGCCAGCTGTTCTGCGATAACAAGTCCAGCGACATCCTCGGCATGCTGCTCGATGAGTGCATCCAGACCGGCGTGAGCCTGCACCTGGACACCTCCATCGAGGAAATTGCCAAAGTCGACGGCGGCTATCAACTGCAAACCACCTTGGGCGAACTGCGCTGCGAATCCCTGGTGATCGCCACCGGCGGCCTGTCGATTCCGACCCTGGGCGCCACCGGTTTTGGTTACCAGGTGGCCAAGCAGTTTGGCCACGAACTGCTGCCGACCCGCGCAGGCTTGGTGCCGTTCACCATCACCGACCAGCTCAAGGAGTTGTGCGGCGAGTTGTCCGGTACGTCCGTGGATTGCCTGGTGAGCTGCAACGACCAGAGCTTTCGCGAGAACATCTTGTTTACCCACCGTGGCCTCAGTGGCCCGGCGATTTTGCAGATCTCTTCCTACTGGGAGACCGGTGACACGGTTGAAATCAACCTGCTGCCCGACCACGACGCGCACACCTGGCTGCAACAGCAACAGGTCGAGCACCCCAACAGCGAGCTGAAAACCCTGCTGGGTGAGATCTTCACCAAGAAGATGGCCAATCTGTTGGCGCAGATCTGGTTTGTGTCCAAGCCGATGAAGCAATACACCCATGCCGAAGTGGCCGACATCGCGCAAAAGCTGTCGAGCTGGCAGTTGGTACCGGCGGGCACCGAAGGCTATCGCACGGCCGAGGTGACGCTGGGTGGCGTGGACACGCGGGAAGTGTCGTCCAAGACCATGGAGTCGCTGAAAAGCCCGGGCTTGTACTTTATCGGTGAAGTGCTGGATGTGACCGGTCACCTGGGTGGGTTCAACTTCCAGTGGGCATGGGCTTCCGGTTACGCAGCCGCCCAATACGCCTGAAGAATGTACACAGTCAACAGGTGGGAGCTGGCTCGTCGAATCGTCGCACCGCTGCGATAGCGGTGTTGGATTCACCGCCGCTATCGCAGGCAAGCCAGCTCCCACAGTAGTTTCGTGGTGTTCTTAGGATGTTGGCTGGAATAAATTTTGCTGTTACATGTGATCGCCACGCTTGCCGTGGCGTCATTACTGGCTCAATTTAGCGGCATCGTCCCGGAAGACTCCAGACTTCATGTCATCGACCTCGTTCAAGCAGTCCATGCGGCGCCTGTGGGCGCTGGATAAATTCAGTTACAGCGTTCGGGTATTCATCGCCCTCACCGGCAGCATGGCGCTGTGCTGGTATCAAAACGAAATGACCCTGCTGATCCCGCTGTTCCTGGGGATTATCGCCAGCGCCCTGGCCGAGACCGATGACAGTTGGCAGGGCCGCCTGAATGCGTTGGCGGTAACGCTGGTGTGTTTCAGTGTTGCCGCGCTGTCGGTTGAACTGCTGTTCCCTTATCCGTGGATCTTCGCCATCGCCCTGGCCCTGGCCAGCTTCTGCCTGACCATGCTCGGCGCGTTGGGCGAACGGTATGGCGCGATTGCTTCAGCGACGTTGATTCTGTCGGTGTACACCATGATCGGCGTGGACCAGCGCGGTGGCGCCGTCACCGACTTCTGGCACGAGCCGTTGCTGCTGGTGGCCGGCGCCGCGTGGTATGGCGCGCTGTCGGTGCTGTGGCAGGCGCTGTTTTCCAACCAGCCGGTGCAGCAAAGCCTGGCGCGGTTGTTTCGGGAGCTGGGGCGTTACCTCAAGCTTAAATCGTCGCTGTTCGAGCCGATCCGCCAACTGGATGTGGAAGCGCGCCGCCTGGAACTGGCCCAGCAAAACGGCCGGGTGGTGGCGGCGCTGAATGCCGCGAAAGAAATCATCCTGCACCGCGTAGGCAATGGCCGCCCCGGCTCAAAAGTCAGCCGTTACCTGAAGCTGTACTTTCTGGCCCAGGATATCCACGAACGCGCCAGCTCGTCCCACTACCCTTACAACGCCCTGGCTGAAGCCTTCTTCCACAGCGACGTGCTGTTCCGCTGCCAGCGCCTGTTGCGCCAGCAAGGCAAGGCCTGCCAGGCCCTGGCCGAATCGATCCAGCTGCGCCAGCCGTTCATTTATGACGACAGCTTCGCTGAAGCCCTGGGCGACCTGAACGCCTCCCTGGAACACCTGCGCATCCAGAGCAACCCGGCCTGGCGTGGCCTGTTGCGCTCGTTGCGTGCGTTGGCCGCCAACCTGTCCACCCTCGACCGCCTGCTCGGCGATGCCAGCAACCCCGACTCCCTGGCCGACGCCACCGACAGCAGCCTGCTGGACCGTGCCCCGCGCAACCTCAAGGAAATGTGGACACGCCTGCGCACGCAACTGACGCCGACGTCACTGCTGTTCCGTCACGCCCTGCGCCTGCCGCTGGCACTGAGTATCGGCTATTGGATGGTGCACTTGATCCACCCGTCCCAAGGCTACTGGATCATCCTCACCACCCTGTTCGTGTGCCAACCCAACTACGGCGCCACGCGGCGCAAGCTGGGCCAGCGGATCATCGGCACCGCCATCGGCCTGACCGTGGCCTGGGCGCTGTTTGATCTGTTCCCAAACCCTTTGGTGCAGTCGATGTTCGCCATCGCCGCAGGCCTGGTGTTCTTTATCAACCGCACCACCCGCTACACCCTGGCCACGGCGGCGATCACCCTGATGGTGCTGTTCTGCTTCAACCAGGTGGGCGACGGTTACGGGCTGTTCCTGCCACGCCTGTTCGATACCTTGCTGGGCAGCTTGATTGCAGGCCTGGCGGTGTTCCTGTTCCTGCCGGACTGGCAAGGTCGGCGCCTGAACAAAGTGCTGGCCAACACCCTGACCTGCAACAGCATTTACCTGCGCCAGATCATGCAGCAATACGCCGCCGGCAAGCGCGACGACCTGGCCTACCGGCTGGCGCGGCGCAATGCGCACAACGCCGACGCGGCGCTGTCGACCACGCTGGCGAATATGCTCATGGAACCTGGGCATTTCCGTAAGGAAGCCGATGTGGGCTTCCGCTTTCTGGTGCTGTCGCACACCTTGCTCAGTTACCTTTCCGGGCTGGGTGCGCATCGGGAGACTCAATTACCGGCCGACGTGCGTGAACATCTGATCGACGGCGCCGGTAACAGCCTGGCGGCGAGTATCGACGAAATCGCCACGGGGCTGGCCAACAAGCAGCCCATCGCGATTCAGAGTGATGCCGAGGAAGCGTTGGCGGCGGACCTGGAGCAGATGCCCGATGAGATCGATGAAGGGCAGCGGCTGGTGCAGACGCAACTGGCGTTGATTTGCCGGCAGTTGGGGCCGTTGCGCACGTTGGCGGCGCATTTGATCAAAGATACCAGCGCAGCGTAGACCGCCATCGCAGGCAAGCCGGCTCCCACCTTTGAAGGTGTTCGCCATTCAAAATGTGGGAGCTGGCTTGCCTGCGATGGGGCCAGCAGAAACACTACATCCCATGCTCCTTCATCAACCGCGCATAACTGCCATCTGCCTTCATCCGCGCAATCTCCCGATCAAAGCTGGCCACGATCTGTTCATGCTCCGGGTTCTTCAGGCTCACCAGAATATGCAGGCTGTTCTCGCTCAACGGCTTGGGTAAAAACTCCACCGCGTTGCGCACCCGTGGCGACTCCCGCGCCAGGTAATAGCGGGCCACAAACTCATCTTCCAGCGTCAGCTTGACGCGTTTGGCCGCGAGCATACGCACCGCCATGGCGAAGTTATGCACCGGCACTTTCTGCAACTGCGCATCCTGGTCGAACGCCGCCGAATAGGCGTAGCCGCGCACCACGGCGATGGGATCGTCGTGCAGTTGCTCCAGGTTCTGATAATCGATGGGGTCGTCGCGGCGCTTGATAAACCGCACGCGATTCATCAGGTATTCGCCGGAAAACTGGCCCAGCTTGGTGCGGGCATCGTCGTACCAGGCGTTGATCAACACGTCATAACGGCCATCGCCCACGCCCATCAGCGCCCGCGCCCATGGCACTTGTTCGAAATCACTGGCATAGCCTGCTCGGGCCAGCGCCGTACTGACAATATCAGTGGCCAGGCCGCCGTTGATCAAGGTCGAATCGGTAAACGGTGGCCATACATCCGCTACCAGTCGCAGGCGCTGCGCCACCGCCGGCTGAGCCAGCAGCAACACTCCTATTAAAGCAACGGCACGAGAAAATCGCGGCATGCTCAAAGTCCTTGGCGGGCAGGCATTGGCCTGATAACAGTAGCTCATCAATGAGCCTGTATTGCAGATTACACAAAGAAGCCTGTGGCGATCGGACTGAATGATGGCAAATTGACGCCATTCACAAAAATGCTCAATTTAGACAGGACGTGCGGCGGCGCTTACTATCGGCCACAGACATTAATAAGGGAAAACGCCATGACGGTTGAATGGGTCTGCAAACATCACGAAGACCTCGGCAAAGAGCAGCTGTACACCATTATGCGTCTGCGCAATGAGGTGTTTGTCGTCGAGCAAAAATGCGTTTATCAAGACCTCGACGGGCAGGATCTTTCGGGCGATACCCACCACTTGATGGCCTGGCAAGATGACGTGCTGGTGGCCTACCTGCGCCTGCTGGACCCGGAATCCCAGGGCGGTGATGTGGTGATTGGCCGGGTGATCGTCGCGCCGGTGGCACGCGGTACCGGGCTGGGGCACCAGATGATGGAAGAAGCCCTCAAGCGCATTGAAGACATCTGGCCGCAGACGCCGATCTATCTGTCAGCCCAGGCGCATTTGCAAGGGTATTACGGCAAGTATGGGTTTGAAGTGGCGGGTGAGGAATACCTGGAGGATGACATTCCCCATATTGGTATGCGGCGCCAGTAAGGACGCCATCGCAGGCAAGCCAGCTCCCACACGTTGAATTGCGAATACTTCAAGTGTGGGAGCTGGCTTGCCTGCGATGAGGCCAGAGCTGCAAGCACCCGGTTCAGGGATAACCCAGCACCTGCTTGACCGCCGCAAGGTTCGCCTCGATCCAGCGCCGATCAATCGCGCCCCAGCTACGAATCCGATAACGCCCGGCATGATTGCGCGCGCCATCCTCCTGCTCAAACTCACACACAATATCCAGATCAGCCAACGCCGCAATCGTGTCCTGCGCCGTGCGCCGTGGCATCCCGGTGGCGTCGGTGAGTGCCGGCACGCTGCTGGCCTGGCCGCTGTCGATCAGGTAGGCCACATACAGGCGGCGGTAGAAACTGCTTTTGGTCTTGCTCACATCCATGCTCGACGCCTTTTGAAGTTAGGGCTTGCCCTGCAAGTCGCGATACGTGAGGTACACCCGCAGGTCGAACTCCACCTGATGGTAGCCCGGCATCATGTACTCACAGAGTTTATAGAACGCCTTGTTGTGGTCCGATTCCTTGAAGTGCGCCAGCTCGTGCACCACGATCATGCGCAGAAACTCCGGTGCGGCTTCCTTGAACAGCGCCGCAATGCGGATTTCTTTCTTGGCTTTGAGGTTGCCGCCCTGCACCCGTGAAATCGTGGTGTGCAGGCCCAGGGCGCGGTGGGTGAGGTCCAGGCGGTTGTCGAACAGCACTTTGTCGATGGCCGGCGCGTTGCGCAGGTGTTCCTGCTTCAACGCCAGGGCATAGCTGTACAACGCCTTGTCGCTCTGCACGCCGTGGCGCTCGGGGTAGCGTTGCTCCAGGTAGGCGCCCAATTGGTCCTTGGCGATCAATTGGCGCACTTGCTCCTGGAGCGCTGCGGGGTAGGCCTGGAGGTATTTCAGCGCGGTCATGGGGCTCTGCAACACGGTTCGAATGGCCGCCAGTGTAGCGAATTCACAGCAGACGAGGGTGGGACCAGGCAGCCACTTCCTCCGCCACCAACGGTTGGGCAGCCAACGGCCCCTGAATAAATGCGCAGCCATTGGCCTTGAGCCACGTTGACTGCTCGAGGGTTTCCACACCCTCGGCGATCACCAACACCTCAAAATGTGCGCATAACTGGATGATACTGCGCGCCATTGCCGCGTCCCGTACCGAGCCTGGCAGGCGCGCCACCAGTTGCGGGTCGAGCTTGAGCGTATCGAACTCCAGGTCCCGAAGGTGGGCCAGGGAGCATTGGCCCAGGCCGAAGTCATCCAAGGCAATGCGCACGCCAATCTGGCGCAATAACTTAAGCTGCTTATGGGTCTCTTCCAGGTTACTCATCAGGCTGTCTTCGCTGATTTCCACCTCCAGCTGGCGCCCCTGCAACCCATGTCGTTCAAGGACCTGCTGCAGTTGGCTGGCGAGGTTGGGCATATTGAACTGGCTGGCACTCAAGCTCACGCTCAGCACCAACTCTTGATCGAAGGTGGCTTGCCAGGCTTGGCGCTGGGCAGCGACTTGCTGGTAGATCCAGGCGCTCAACTGGCTGATCAGCCGCGCCTCTTCAAGCAGCGGCAAGAATAAGCCCGGCGGCACATCGCCGACGCTGGGGTGCTGCCAGCGCAGCAGCGCCTCGACACCGCGCAAGCGCCCGTCTTCCAACGAGACCTGGGGCTGGTAGACCAGGGTGAAGTCCTTGTTGTGAATCGCGGTGCGCACGCTGTCTTCCAGCATCAACCGCGAACGGGCGCGGCCGTTCATTTCCTGATCGTAATAGCGATATTGCTGACGGCCCGCGCGCTTGGCTTCGTACATGGCGATATCCGCCGCACGCAACAGGCCGCTCAGGTCGGAGCCGCAGTCCGGGAACGTCGCGATGCCGATGCTGACGCCGAGCATCACCTCCAAACCGTCCACTTGCTGGCACACAGACACTCTTTCGATCAGTTTTTCCGAAATCTTGGCGGCCTGCTCCGGGCACTCCAACTCCAGCAATGCGGTGAACTCATCCCCGCCCATACGCCCGAGAATGTCGCAGGAGCGCAAGCAGGCCTGCATCTGCTCCGAGACCCAGCGCAGCACGCGGTCACCCGCGTCGTGGCCCAACGAGTCATTGACCCGTTTGAAACCGTCCAGGTCCAGATACAGCAACACCAGCGACTGCTCGTTACGCTCGCTGCGCAGCAAGATGTTCTCCACCGCCTGGTGAAAGCCGCGCCGGTTCAACAGCCCCGTCAACGGATCGGTCACGGCCTGGAACTCCAACTGCTGGTGCAGATGGCGTACCTCGGACATGTCCAGCACGGTCACCACCATGGCCTTCTGCTCGGCGGGCAGCGGTGCACAGGACAACGCCACGGGCACCTGCTGACCACGGCCGGTGCGCAAAATCGCGTCGTGCTGACGCCACGTTTCACCCCGGCGGTATGCCTCGTACATCGGGAAACTCAACCACGCGGGCACATGGGGCTTTTGCAGGAAACTCAAGAAGCTCTCGCCCTGCAACTCGGCCATGGTGGCGTTCAGCAAGCGTGAAATAGCCGGGTTGGCGTACTCGATCACACTGCCCTCGCCCACCACCAACAGGCCTTCGGCGGCGTTGTCGAGCACCGAGGCGTTGAAGGCACGCGCCAACTCCAGGTCGTGGCTCAGGCGCTGCAAGGCACGGCGGTTGCGCTGCTGCTCCAGCAGAGCCTGAACCTTGGGCTTGAGGACATGCGGGTCAAAGGGTTTGAACAGATAGTCGATTGCGCCGCTGGCATAGCCTTCCTGCACAGCGGCGGACGATTGGGCGTGGGCCGTGAGAAAGATAATCGGCGTCATGCGTGTGCGCTGGCTGCCACGCATCAGGCGTGCGACTTCAAAGCCATCCATGCCGGGCATGCGTACATCCAGCAAGACCAGGTCGACCTCGTGGGCAAGCAGCAACTCCAAGGCTTCCAGCCCGGAAGCGGCCGTGATCACGTGCCAGTCTTCACGCTGCAAAAGCGCACGCATGCTGATGAGGTTTTCCGGGTAGTCATCGACGACCAAAAGAACCGAACTGCCATCGCCGGGGTGTGGAGCGCAATCCATGCTACGTCTCTTCCTTGAGGGGCTGCACCGGTCACTTCTGCTACAAAAACCGGACAAACACTGAGGGCTCACTCTAGCCCCGCTTTAAAAAAAGCAGAAGTGACGTGGATGCCATCATTGCGCCAAAGCTCAGGAAGCCGACTAACGGTCAAGCCCTACAGCCCACGGCCTGTGGGAAACATGGCTTTTTGGCATTTAGCTGACGCCAATAATTTGCCACAAACTGTTTAACAACCGGACAACCACCGCCTATAAAGAACCTGTACAGCCCTCGGGCTAAAGCCTTCACCCTCTGTAAAAGGCCAACACCATGATCGACCTTTCCACCTGGAACCTCAGCATCCCGGTCGGCTCCCCGCCCACGACCATCGACACCCCCAAGCTGCTGAGCGGCTTCAAGGACCAGTACTTCCAGGCCGAAGGCAGCAACGTGCAATTCTGGACACCCGTGACCGGCACCCGCACCGAAAACGCCATCTACCCACGCAGCGAGTTACGCGAAACCTACGCCGATGGGCGCCTGCGCAACTGGACTTACAACGAAGCCAACAACTTCCTGCGCGCCACCGTGGCCGTCAACCAGGTGCCCTCCAGCGGCAAAGTGGTCATCGGCCAGATCCACGCGTATGACAGCCAGAAACCGCTGATCAAACTGGAGTATCAATTCAAGGAAAAAACCCAGACCGGCAACATCGTCGCCAAGGTGCGCATGCGCCCGGATGATGGTGAGGGGCGCGTGGTCACCGTCGCCTCCAATGTGCCACTCAACAAAAGCTTTACCTACGTGATCAACCTCAATAAAGCCGGGCTGCTCAATGTGTATGCCGCAGATGGCGAATGGAACGAGCGCATAGGCGCCGCGTGGGGTGCGAAACCGCTGTACTTCAAGGCAGGGGTGTATGTGCAGGACAACAGCGGCGACAGCAAGGAAGGCGCACGGGTGACGTTTGCCAAGTTAGATATTGATCACGAGTAGAGCGTGAAAGAAGCCCCGTTAGTAACGGGGCCTCTTAGTGGGTTTAATCAACGCACATCAGCATAAAGCCCATTGAAGAATCGCCGGCGGGTTTGTTATCACCCACCATGAGTGTCAATACATTAATGTAATTGATCGCCGGCAGCCCACCCAACTTGGCGTGACCATAGAAGATACGTTCATTAGAGTACACATCCGTCACCGACACCGTACAGAAGCTCGGCACCTCTTTAAAAACACCGGGCACGAATCTAACTTTATACTCTGAAAAGTAGTCAGGTTGCGCAGTCAATTTTACTTCTTTAATCCACGTGGGCGATTGCGCATAGACCGTTCCCTTATCGTCAACAGACGCTGTATATACCCTGCCTTTCCCATAGACCGACGCAGCAGAGCCCACTGCCATCAACGCTATGAAAATGCCAGCAACTTTAATAAAGTTCATTATCACTTCTCTCTCATCGAATACATTTCAAAGCCCAACCTTAAATGATTCGAAGGCGATAAAAGCGCACTTTCAATGGTGTACAAATAAAACAGAAAAACCATCAAGACACTGTGCGTTCTACTGACCGGCTTTAGGATGCTTCCGATCGCAAACAACTGTTGAGTCGCCACTATTCGTAGGCAAACTCCGACAAACACCAAGACTATTCCCTGATTACTCCGACCTCTTAAACACACCACCGAACCCTGTGGGAGCCGGGCTTGCCCGCGATGGCGGTGTATCAGCCACCATCAGCAGTGCCTGACACACCGCCATCGCGGGCAAGCCCGGCTCCCACATTGGATCTCCATCGGTTCGGGGATCGAGGTTGGTCCTACACGACCGTTGCGGGCGGACAGATCGCCGCTTATAGTTCGCCCCGTCGCTGAGAACAGCGATAGGGTTTCGCAGCCCTACCGAGTTAATACTGCACCCGTCACAAACGGCCCCGGCGCTCCGCCGACGGCCGTCCTTGTTATGGCGGCTGTGCGTGGGAGACCTTCGGGTCTGCCGGGTCTTAACTCCTCGGTCTGCGAACCCGCGTACAGCTGCCACCTAATTTGTTTCGCAGCAAACGGTGGTCATTCTTCTTTTGAGTTAAGGATTCACCATGACCGACCCATTACCGCCCCGCCGCTTCTACCCCTGCACCGAATCCGCCACCGATTCACCCGTGCTCTTGATCGACAGCGCCGCCCCACTGCCCGACCTCCACGCCTGCCTGCGCGAACGCCTCAACGCCGCCCTCGAACACCTCAACCTGATGGCCTGCTCCAGCCTCCCGGACTTCGCCGAGCGCGACCTGAATAACGTGGCCAATACCGCACGTATTCTGGTGCAGGACGTGAGCGACGTGTTCCGCGTCATTGAGCACCGAGGTTTCGATACCGCTGCCTGATCAAATCCCGGCCACAAAAAAGCCCGCATCGCTGCGGGCTTCTTTTTAAACGCTTAAGGCTCAGTTCACCTTGGCGTTCAACTCACCTTTCAGGTAACGCTGGTACATCGCTTCCAACGAGATCGGCTTGATCTTCGAAGCATTACCGGCAGTACCAAACGCTTCGTAGCGAGCGATACATACATCACGCATGGCCGTTACGGTAGCGCCGAAGAATTTACGTGGGTCAAATTCGCTCGGGTTGGTAGCCATCAGGCGACGCATTGCGCCGGTGGACGCCAGGCGCAGGTCGGTGTCGATGTTGACCTTGCGCACGCCGTACTTGATGCCTTCGACGATTTCTTCAACCGGCACGCCGTAGGTTTCTTTGATGTCGCCGCCGTACTGGTTGATGATCGCCAACCATTCTTGCGGGACCGAGGAAGAGCCGTGCATCACCAGGTGGGTGTTAGGGATGCGTTTGTGGATTTCCTTGATGCGGTCGATAGCCAGCACGTCACCGGTAGGCGGCTTGGTGAACTTGTAGGCGCCGTGGCTGGTGCCGATGGCGATGGCCAGGGCGTCCACTTGGGTCTTTTTCACGAAGTCAGCGGCTTCTTCCGGGTCGGTCAGCATCTGGCTGTGATCCAGCACGCCTTCGGCGCCGATGCCGTCTTCTTCGCCGGCCATACCGGTTTCCAGGGAACCCAGGCAGCCCAGCTCGCCCTCAACCGACACCCCACAGGCGTGAGCCATGGCCACGGTTTGCTGGGTTACGCGCACGTTGTACTCGTAGTCGGTTGGGGTCTTGCCGTCTTCGCCCAGGGAGCCGTCCATCATTACCGAGCTGAAACCCAGTTGGATTGAGCGCTGGCACACGTCAGGGCTGGTGCCGTGGTCCTGGTGCATGCACACCGGGATGTGCGGGAATTCTTCGATAGCGGCGAGGATCAGGTGACGCAGGAACGGGGCGCCGGCGTATTTGCGCGCACCGGCCGAAGCCTGGACGATCACGGGGGAGTCGGTCTTGTCAGCGGCTTCCATGATGGCGCGCATCTGCTCAAGGTTGTTGACGTTAAAGGCTGGGACGCCGTAGCCGAACTCGGCTGCGTGGTCCAGCATTTGACGCATGCTGATAAGTGCCATTGTGTTGTCTCTCCCGGTCGAGGGTCGTTAATCGTGCAAGCCTGCCGTAGCGGCGGCTGCTATTCAAGTTATTGCAGATCAAGGGGTTAAGCTTGAGCTGCTGAATCGTTATTGCAGTGTCCGGTTCGCACATAAGTGACTTTGGAACCGGATCAATGTGGGAGCTGGCTTGCCTGCGATGGGGGCAGATCAGACAACATTTGTTTTGCTGACCCACCGCAATCGCAGGCAAGCCAGCTCCCACATTTTGATCTCATCTATTTTGAGACCGTGTTCTTACTGGGCCTTACAGCCACGCCCAATCAAATCATCGGTGGCGACCCAGTAAACCAGGCCTTCCTCACCTTTTGTGTGAAACGCCAGCTGGCCGTCGCTGTACAGCACGCCCGAGGCGGCAACCTCTTGTTTAAGGCGATAAACCTGGTCCGAACCACCGAGGCGTACATCCACTTCGGAACGGGCCGCATTGGTAAAGCGCCAGTTGACCTCGGCCTTGCTGTCGCAGGTCCAGGTGGTCCATTTGTCTGCCAGCTCTGGCGCCTTGTTGAACATGTTCATGCTGCTGCAACCGGCCAACAAGGCCAGGGCTGCGAGGGCGAAAACGCCTTTCATTGCCACTCCTCGAACGACGACCCCAAGGGCCGCCACTGCTGTCGGTTAGTTGATCAGACCCGTCATGGGCAACCCTGTTCCTGACCGTTGGGCGCGGCGTCGTATTGTTCCAGCCGTTCATTGCCGATGCGCTTGTTGATCACCGGCATGGTTTCGGCCTGCCAATCGGCCTGGTAGCAGCTTTTTTTCGGCGCAGCCCCAGGCGCTTCGGCCTCGGGCACAGCGCTTGGCGTGCTGCCGCAGCCGGCCAACAGGCCCGCTGCGATCACCAGTGCCAACGACTTGATCATGGGAATGCTCCTTTTCCGGATCACGAGCCTTAACCTTTGGCTCGGGTTTCCAGCACTTCAACGGCCGGCAACACTTTGCCTTCGACGAATTCGAGGAATGCGCCGCCACCGGTAGAAATGTAGGAGATCTGGTCAGCAACGCCATATTTATCGATGGCGGCCAGGGTGTCACCGCCGCCGGCGATGGAGAATGCCGAGCTTTCGGCAATCGCCTTGGCCAGCACTTTAGTGCCGTTGCCGAACTGGTCGAACTCAAACACGCCAACCGGGCCGTTCCACAGAATGGTCTGGGAGGCTTTCAGCAGTTGCGCAAAGTTAGCCGCCGTTTGTGGGCCGATATCCAGGATCATGTCGTCAGCCGCCACGTCAGCAATCAGCTTGACGGTGGCTTCGGCGCTTTCCGCGAATTCCTTGGCAACCACCACGTCCACCGGCAGCGGCACGCTGACTTTGGCGGCGATGGCGCGGGCAGTGTCGAGCAGGTCTGGCTCATACAGCGATTTGCCCACCGGGTGCCCGGCTGCGGCCAGGAAGGTGTTGGCGATGCCGCCGCCGACGATCAGCTGGTTGCAGATCTGGCTGAGGCTGTTGAGCACGTCCAGCTTGGTCGACACTTTGGAGCCGGCCACGATGGCAGCCATCGGTTGTGCCGGAGCACCCAGCGCCTTGCCCAATGCATCCAGCTCAGCAGCCAGCAATGGGCCAGCCGCGGCAACTTTAGCGAACTTGGCCACGCCGTGGGTCGAGCCTTCGGCGCGGTGCGCGGTGCCGAAAGCGTCCATCACAAACACGTCGCACAGGGCCGCGTATTGCTGGGCCAGTTCGTCGCTGTTCTTTTTCTCGCCTTTGTTAAAGCGCACGTTTTCGAACAGCACGATATCACCAGGCGCAACAGAGACGCCGCCCAGGTAGTCGGCTACCAGCGGCACGTCGCGGCCCAGGGCCTTGCTCAGGTAGTCGGCTACAGGCTTGAGGCTGTTTTCGGCGCTGAACTCACCTTCGGTCGGGCGACCCAGGTGGGAGCAGACCATCACGGCCGCGCCTTTTTCCAGGGCCAGCTTGATGGTCGGCAGCGAGGCCAGGATTCGCGCATCGCTGGTGACAACACCGTCCTTGACTGGGACGTTGAGGTCTTCGCGAATCAGTACGCGCTTACCTTGCAGATCGAGGTCGGTCATCTTCAACACGGTCATGGGTCGCAGTTCCTGAATTACTGTTGAGGTTGTTTAGAAGCGATGTGCAGATAGTGCTCTGCCACATCCAGCATGCGGTTGGCAAAACCCCATTCGTTGTCGAACCACGCCAGGATGTTCACCAGCCTGGGGCCGGAAACACGGGTCTGGCTGGCATCGACAATCGCCGAATGCGGGTCATGGTTGAAATCACAACTGGCGTGCGGCAACTCGGTGTAGGCCAGCAGGCCTTTGAGCGGGCCGCTGGTGGCGGCGTCGCGCAAGATCCGGTTGACCTCCGTCGCGTCAGTGTCGCTGACGGTTTGCATGGTGATGTCCAGACAGGACACATTCACCGTCGGCACCCGTACGGCTTTGGCCTGGATTCGCCCGGCAAGTTCCGGCAACAGTCGCTCGATGCCACGGGCCAGGCCGGTAGACACCGGAATCACCGACTGGAACGCCGAGCGCGTGCGGCGCAGGTCTTCATGATGATAGGCGTCGATCACCGGCTGGTCGTTCATCGCCGAGTGAATCGTGGTGATCGACACATAATCGATACCGATCGCCTGATCCAGCAGGCGCAACAGCGGCACGCTGCAGTTGGTGGTGCAGGAGGCGTTGGACACCAGCAGTTCATCGCCGGTCAGGCAATCCTGGTTGATACCGTAGACGATGGTGGCGTCCACATCCGCCTCGCTGGCCATCGGCTGGGAAAACAGCACACGCGGTGCGCCGGCGTCGAGAAAACGCTGGCCATCGGCACGGGTGTGATAGACACCGGAACATTCCAGCACCAGGTCAACGCCCAGTGCTTTCCAGTCGATGCCTTCGGGGGTGGCACTGCGCAAGACCTTCACGCAGGTGCCATTAATATGCAGACAATCGCCCTCGACCCGCACTTCGCCGGGGAAGCGGCCGTGGGTGGAGTCAAAGCGTGTCAGGTATTCGATGCTGGCCATGTCAGCCAAATCGTTGATCGCCACAATTTCAAACCCGGCCGCCGCCCCTCGCTCGAACAGAGCACGCAAGACGCAACGACCAATGCGGCCGTAGCCGTTGAGTGCAACTTTGTAGGGACGCGGTTGAGGCATGGGGTTCTCGATCAAGGTGAGTTCGGTGTCGAATGTTCTGACGCCATCGCGGGCAAGCCCGCTCCCACATTAGACCGTAATCCAAATGTGGGAGCGGGCTTGCCCGCGATGGCGCCAGTACAGACAACGCAGACTGACTTAGTCTTCCAGCAGCTCTTCAGCCTGACCCAGGATGTTTTCCAGGGTGAAACCGAATTCTTCGAACAACGCTGGCGCCGGCGCCGACTCACCGTAGGTGGTCATGCCGATCACGCGGCCTTCCAGGCCCACGTACTTGTACCAGTAGTCGGCGTGAGCCGCTTCGATGGCGATACGTGCGCTGACCTGCAACGGCAATACCGATTGCTTGTAGTCGGCATCCTGGGCTTCGAACAGGCTGGTGCACGGCATGGACACAACGCGAACATTGCGGCCCTGGGCGGTCAGCTTGTCGTAGGCCTGAACAGTCAGGCCGACTTCGGAGCCTGTGGAGATCAGGATCAGTTCCGGCTCGCCGATGCAGTCTTTAAGCACATAACCGCCACGGCTGATGTTGGCGATCTGCGCGTCGGTACGCACTTGGTGTTGCAGGTTCTGACGCGAGAAGATCAGCGCCGAAGGGCCGTCCTTACGCTCGATCGCGTGCTTCCAGGCCACGGCCGATTCCACGGCGTCGGCTGGGCGCCAGCAATCCAGGTTCGGCGTGGTACGCAGGCTGGTCAGTTGCTCGACCGGCTGGTGCGTCGGGCCGTCTTCGCCCAGGCCGATGGAGTCGTGGGTGTACACATGGATCACCCGCTTCTTCATCAGCGCGGCCATACGTACCGCATTACGCGCGTATTCCATGAACATCAGGAAGGTCGCGCCGTAAGGCACCAGGCCGCCGTGCAGGGACACGCCGTTCATGATGGCGCTCATGCCGAACTCGCGCACGCCGTAGTACATGTAGTTGCCGCTGGCGTCTTCGGCCGAGACACCTTTGCAACCTTTCCACAGGGTCAGGTTGGAACCGGCCAGGTCAGCCGAACCGCCGAGGATCTCAGGCAGCAATGGGCCAAAGGCGTTCAGGGTGTTCTGGCTGGCTTTACGGCTGGCGATGGTCTCGCCCTTGGCCGCGACTTCGGCGATGTAGGCCGAGGCTTTTTCCGAGAAGTCGGCAGGCAGGTCACCGGCCAGGCGGCGCACCAGTTCGTTGGCCAATTCCGGGAATTCGGCGGAGTAGGCAGCAAAACGCTGGTCCCACTCGGCTTCGGCGGCCAGGCCTTTTTCCTTGGCGCTCCACTCGGCGTAGATGTCAGCCGGGATTTCGAACGGGCCATGGTTCCACTTCAGCGCTTCGCGAGCCAAGGCAATTTCCGCGTCACCCAGTGGGGCGCCGTGGCAGTCTTCTTTACCTTGCTTGTTCGGCGAGCCGAAACCGATGATGGTCTTGCAGCAGATCAGGGTCGGCTGCTCGCTCTTGCGCGCGGTGTCGATGGCGGTCTTGATCTCTTCCGGATCGTGACCGTCAACGTTGCGGATCACCTGCCAGTTGTAGGCTTCGAAACGCTTTGGCGTGTCGTCGGTGAACCAGCCTTCGACTTCGCCGTCGATGGAGATGCCGTTGTCATCGTAGAAGGCAATCAGCTTGCCCAGGCCCAGGGTGCCGGCCAGGGACGCGACTTCGTGGGAAATGCCTTCCATCATGCAGCCATCACCCAGGAACACGTAGGTGTGGTGGTCGACAATGTTGTGGCCAGGGCGGTTGAACTGCGCGCCCAATACTTTTTCCGCCAGCGCAAAACCCACGGCGTTGGCCAGGCCCTGGCCCAGCGGGCCAGTGGTGGTCTCGACGCCTGGGGTGTAGCCGAATTCCGGGTGGCCCGGGGTACGGCTGTGCAGCTGGCGGAAGCTCTTGAGGTCATCGATGGTGACGTCGTAGCCGGTCAGGTGCAGCAGCGAGTAGATCAGCATCGAGCCGTGGCCGTTGGACAGCACGAACCGGTCACGGTCAGCGAACGACGGGTTGCTCGGGTTGTGCTTCAGGTAGTCACGCCAAAGTACCTCGGCGATATCCGCCATGCCCATCGGGGCACCGGGATGGCCGCTGTTGGCTTTTTGCACGGCATCCATGCTGAGGGCACGAATGGCGTTGGCACGCTCACGACGGCTGGGCATCGCTGATCTCCTGGAGTTTGAGTAGAAGAAACGGAAAAAAGGACCGGCATTTTCCCTCAGCCACCGCCTGCGGGCAATGACAGATAGTCACTTGTAGGTGTTTTTCCTGCGGTTTACCCGGCATTGGCTTGCAGAAACAGCCCACCGGTTCGTCTAAAGGTTATAGCGGCTGCTTATAACTACCGATTATCGACCAATATCAAAACTTTTTGATATTGGCCTTGCGGGGATTTCCACCCGTCACTAGACTGCTGGCCTTATGAACCTACCCGTGCCCTCCCTGCGTCCCGACGACGGCGATGAGCTGGCTGCCTTATGCAAGGCCGCTGGTGATCCGTTGCGCCTGAACGTGTTGCGCGCACTGGCCAACGACTCTTTTGGGGTGCTGGAGCTGGCGCAGATCTTCGCCATCGGCCAATCCGGCATGAGCCACCACCTCAAGGTGCTGGCCCAGGCCGAGCTGGTGGCTACGCGCCGCGAAGGCAATGCGATTTTCTATCGCCGCGCCCTGCCCCACACCGAGCTGCTCGGCGGCAAGCTGCACGCTGCCCTGCTCGAAGAGGTAGACAGTTTGGGCCTGCCCAGCGACGTGCAGTCGCGCATCAGCCAGGTCCACGGGCAACGCGCCGCCGCCAGCCAGGACTTTTTCTCACGGGTAGCCGAGAAGTTTCGCGCCCAACAGGACTTGATCGCCGGTTTGCCCCAATACCGCGAAAGCGTACTGGCGCTGTTGGACAAGCTGAGCTTCAGTGATGAGGCGACGGCGTTGGAAGTTGGCCCCGGCGACGGTGGCTTCCTGCCGGAACTGGCACGTCGCTTCAAGCAGGTGACCGCGCTCGACAACAGCCCGGCGATGCTTGAACTGGCGCGCCAGCTGTGCGAGCGCGAAGCGCTGGGCAACGTCAGCCTGCAGTTGGCCGACGCGTTGAATGACACCAGCCTGCTGGCCGATTGTGTGGTGCTGAACATGGTCTTGCACCATTTTGCGGCCCCCGCCGAAGCCCTCAAGCAGATGGCGAATTTGCTGCAACCGGGCGGCAGCCTGCTGGTCACAGATTTATGCAGCCACAACCAGAATTGGGCCAAGGAGGCCTGCGGTGATCTCTGGTTGGGTTTTGAACAGGACGATCTGGCCCGTTGGGCCACCGCTGCGGGACTCGTTCCCGGGGAAAGCCTCTATGTAGGTTTACGTAATGGTTTCCAGATCCAGGTCCGCCACTTTCAGCGACCGACTGGCGACACTCACCATCGGTAAATATCAGGAAAACATCGAGATGAGCGAATACTCCCTTTTCACCTCCGAGTCCGTGTCTGAAGGGCATCCGGACAAAATCGCCGACCAGATTTCTGACGCGGTGCTGGACGCCATCATTGCTGAAGACAAGTTCGCCCGTGTGGCGTGCGAGACTCTGGTGAAAACGGGCGTGGCGATCATCGCCGGTGAAGTCACCACCACGGCCTGGGTCGACCTGGAGCAGATCGTTCGTGACGTGATCACCGACATTGGCTACAACAGCTCCGACGTCGGCTTCGACGGCGCCACCTGCGGCGTGATGAACATCATCGGCAAGCAGTCCCCCGACATCAACCAGGGTGTGGACCGCGCCAAGCCTGAAGATCAGGGCGCCGGCGACCAGGGCCTGATGTTCGGCTACGCCAGCAACGAAACCGACGTGCTGATGCCGGCACCAATCACCTTCTCGCACCAGCTGGTACAGCGCCAGGCGCAAGCACGTAAATCCGGTGTGCTGCCATGGCTGCGTCCAGACGCCAAGTCCCAGGTCACCTGCCGTTACGAAGGCGGCAAAGTGGTGGGCATCGACGCCGTTGTACTGTCGACCCAACACAACCCGGACGTATCCTACGCCGACCTGCGTGAAGGCGTGATGGAGCTGATCGTCAAGCACGTGCTGCCTGCCGAACTGCTGACCAAAGACACTCAGTTCCACATCAACCCGACCGGCCAGTTCATCATCGGCGGCCCAGTGGGTGACTGCGGCCTGACCGGTCGCAAGATCATCGTCGACAGCTACGGCGGCATGGCCCGTCATGGCGGTGGTGCGTTCTCGGGTAAAGACCCCTCCAAGGTTGACCGCTCGGCGGCCTACGCCGGTCGTTACGTGGCCAAGAACATCGTCGCGGCCGGCCTGGCCGAGCGTTGCGAAATCCAGGTTTCCTACGCGATCGGCGTAGCCCAGCCTACGTCGATCTCGCTGAATACCTTCGGCACCGGCAAGATCAGCGATGACAAGATCGTCAAGCTGGTGCGTGAGATCTTCGACCTGCGCCCTTACGCAATCACCACCATGCTCGACCTGCTGCACCCGATGTACCAGGACACTGCAGCCTATGGCCACTTCGGCCGTACCCCTGCGCAGAAGACTGTCGGCGACGACACCTTCACCACCTTCACCTGGGAAAAAACCGACCGCGCCAACGACCTGCGCACTGCCGCCGGCCTGTAAGCACGCGTTGCACCAAAAGCCCCGCCGGGTTCGCCCGACGGGGCTTTTTATTGTCTGCGTGATGACTTTCGTATTTTTTGGATCCAATGCTTGCAGGCCAAATAATGGCCCTCTAGAATCCGCGCCCTCTCGGGCCTCTCACCTTATTTGGATATTGCCTTGCGCCAGCCCGGGATAGACCAGCGCGCAAGCAATCGAACATTGAGGTTTTTCATGCGCATTTCCACGCTCGCTCCTGCCGCCCTGCTGTTGTGCCTGTTTGCCCTGCCGGCCCATGCCGCCGACCTGAGTGCATTGGGTGGCGCCTTGAGCACTCAGCTAGGCGGCAAAACCGGCGACTGTCAGCAGCAAGCCAAAGACCTGCAAGCCAAGATCGATGCGGCGCAAGCCAAGAACGACCTGCTGAGCGTCCAGGCGTTTAAAGCGGCTCAGGAGCAGCTCAACAAAGGTTGTAACAAACTGGCAGAATCCCAGGCCAAGGTCGATGCCAAGCAACAAACACAGGAAGCCAAGATGGAAAAGAACGATGCCGTGAAGGCGTTGGGCGGCCTGTTCAAGTAACTGGTAACACCCGGTAAAAAGCCCCGCACTGCCGGGGCTTTTTTGTGGCTGCCTGGATCACTTAGGCTGAGCGTCCCTTCCGAGCAAGGATGCTCATGATGCATTTACTGATTGCCCTTCTACTCAGCGCCCTGGCGTTTCCAGCCTGGGCCGAAGACTGCCCCGAAGAGGCACGCTCACAGGTCGGCACCCTGGCTGAACAGCTCAAGCTCTGGGATGACAGTTACCACCGGCTCGGTCAGTCCCCGGTCAGCGACGAGCTGTACGACCAGGCCCGACAGCGCCTGGCGCGGTGGCAGGCCTGTTTTGCGCAAACGCAGTCGACGGCTGATAACCCGCTGGCAGGTGCACGCGGTACGCAGCCTCATCCAGTCGCTCATACCGGCCTGGAAAAGCTGGTGGATGAAGGGGCCGTGGGTGAGTGGCTCAAGACACGCCAGGACGTCTGGATCCAGCCCAAGGTCGACGGCGTTGCGGTGACGCTGGTGTATCGCAAAGGCCGCCTGAGCCAGCTCATCAGCCGTGGCGACGGCCTGCTCGGTCAGGACTGGACAGCCGCCGCGCGCAAGATCCAGGGCATTGTCCAGCAACTGCCAGAGCCCATCGACCTGGTGCTGCAAGGCGAACTCTATTGGCGTCTTGACGATCATGTGCAGTCCGAACACGGCGGGCTCAGTGCCCGCAGCAAAGTGGCCGGGCTGATGAATCGCCGACAGTTAAGCGATGCCGAGGCCTCCAGGATCGGGCTATTCGTCTGGGCCTGGCCCGACGGCCCGACAGACTTCAGCACGCGCCTGGCCACCCTGGCGCGCTGGGGGTTCACCGATAGCCGCCGCTACAGCCATCCCGTGCAAAACCTCACTGAAGCCGCGCATTGGCGCAGGTACTGGTACAACCATCCGCTGCCCTTTGCCAGCGATGGCGTGGTGTTGCACCAGGCCCGGCACGCACCTGCCAAGCGCTGGCAGGTCAGCGCGCCGTATTGGGCGGTCGCCTGGAAATACCCGATAACCAGGGCTTTGGCGCTGGTACGCAAGGTGCAGTTCAAGATCGGCCGCACGGGGCGTATCACGCCCATTCTGGAACTGGAGTCGGTGCGACTGGACGACCGGCAAATCCGCCGCGTCAGCGTCGGCTCCTTGAAACACTGGCATGCACTGGATATCCGCCCCGGCGATCAGGTCTCCATCAGCCTTGCCGGCCAAGTGATTCCTCGGTTGGAGCAAGTGATCCTGCGCAACGAGACCAGGGTGGCGGTGCAAGTACCGGATGCGCGCAACTTCCACGCCTTGAGTTGTTGGCAACTGGACCCTGGCTGCGAAGAGCAATTGCTCGCGCGCCTGACCTGGCTGAGCAGCAACCAGGGACTGGCCCTGCCTTATATGGGCCGCGAGACCTGGAACGCATTGATCCAGGCCGGTCTAATCGCAGGCATTCTCGATTGGTTAACCCTGGATGCGGCAGAGCTTGCTAACATTGACGGCTTCGGTGATCGCCGCCGTGCCCGGGTGCTCGACAGCCTGCAAAGCGCGCGGCAACGGCCCTTTGCACAATGGCTAAAAGCCCTGGGCGTACCGCCTTCGGCGCGCAACGATCTGGAGGGTGGCTGGCAGGCCCTGGCCGCCAAAGACACGCAAGCCTGGCTGGCCACCGACGGCATTGGCCCGGGCCGCGCGGCGCAATTGAGCGCTTTTTTTCGCGACCCGCAAGTACAAGCGTTAGCTGAAACATTACGCGTGGCTGGAATTGACGGGTTTTAAGCCCAACCCGGCCACTTTTACTCCCGGCAGAATTCACCCTGCCATCCGATTGCGACCTTGGAGCCTCACATGAAATTTCTAGCCCCACTTGCCTTGTTGGCCACCGTAAGCCTGGCGAACATGCCGCTGCTGGCCGCCGAAGAAGTGCCAGAACTCACCGGCTGCGCCGCCAAGCGCCAGGCCATCAGCGCACAAATCGAACAAGCCAAGACCCATGGCAACAGCGAACAACAAGCCGGCCTGGAAAAAGCCCTGAGCGAAGTCACCGCCCACTGCACCGATGCGTCCTTGCGCAAAGAACGCGAGAACAAAGTGCTCGACGCCAAGCACGAAGTCACCCGCCGTCAGGCCGACCTCGACAAGGCGATGAAAAAAGGCGATGCCGACAAGATCAACAAACGCAAAGACAAGCTGGCTCAGTCGCGCAAAGAACTGCAGGAGGCTGTCGACGAACTCGACAAATAAAACCGGTCAGTGGTCGCGAAACTGTTTATGGCAGGCCGTGCAGGCATCTTCGACTTTCTGCACCGCAGGCCCCAGGTTGCTGGCCTTGTAGGGCTGCACCTGGCTTGCGATTACCAATTCACCGGTAGCCGTTTCAAGGTTTCGGGCCAGCTCCTGGAAGCGTGCCTGCTGTTGCCACACAGTATCCTTGGCGCTGGTGTGATCTTCCTCACGCACACTCGGGAAATGCTTCCACGGTTCGTGGGACAACGCATCGAGCTTGACCGCGCCTTCGGCGAACTTCGCGCCGTCGAACGGGATACGCCCACGCAGCATGCCGCCCAGGTCTTCGCCGGTCTTGAGCATCTGCTTGAAGATGGCCTTGCGTTGGCCCAGCGGCGAATTAGGATCGACACCGCCGCAGGCGGACAAGGTCAGGCAGGCCAGCAATACCACGGTCAGCTTTTTAAAAGTCATGATGGCTTCAGGGTCACGGGAAACGGCGGCCAGTATCCTCGCCCCGCCCGCAAAGACCAATAGCCCTATTAATAATAAGGGTTGCCTGAATGCGCTGCGGCGCAGGCAACCGCTTCAGGAATTACGTGTATGAATGTCACCTTGAAACGCTGGAGCCGCCGAATGGTGTGGGCTCTGCCGATGGTTGCGCTGCTGGCCGGTTGCGATGGCGGCAAAGACACCGGCAAAAAAGATGAAGCGGCCAAGCCCCATGCCGTCGCCACCTATGTCAGTGCACCGTGGGAAGCGCTGCCGGCGGTTTCCGACAGCGACCTGCTGGCCGGGTTTGAATCCTGGCGCAGTGCCTGCCAGCGCCTCAAGGCTGATCCGGTGTGGGGCGCAACCTGTGCCGCCGCCGCCACCGTACCGGGCGATGCCGTAGCCGTGCGCGGTTTTCTCAAGGAGCGCCTGGATGTGTTCGGCCTGCGCTCGGCCGACAACACACCCAATGGCCTGATCACCGGCTACTACGAGCCGGTCTACCCCGGCAGCCTGACCGAAACCGCCACCGCCCATGTGCCGGTGTACGGCGTGCCGGACGACCTGATCATCGTCAACCTGGAAAGCATCTACCCGGAACTCAAGGGCAAGCGCCTGCGCGGCCGCCTCGAGGGCCGTGTACTCAAGCCGTATGACGACGCCAGCACCATCAACGGCCAAGGCTCCACTGCCAAGCCGATTGCCTGGCTGACCAACCCGATGGACCTGCAATTCCTGCAGATTCAAGGCTCGGGGCGTATTCAACTGGCCGGTGGGCGCCAATTGCGCGTGGGCTATGGCGACCAGAATGGTTACCCGTACCGCCCGATCGGCCGCTGGCTGGTGGAGCAAGGCGAACTGAAAAAAGAAGACGTGACCATGGGCGCCATCAGCGCCTGGGCCAAGGCCAACCCGCAGCGCATTCCGCAATTGTTGGCGAGCAACCCCAGCTACGTGTTTTTCAGCGCCCGCCCGGACAGCAACGAAGGCCCGCGCGGCTCACTGAATGTGCCGCTGACGGCGGGTTACAGCGTGGCGGTGGACCGCAAGGTGATTCCGCTGGGCAGCCTGTTGTGGCTGTCGACCACCAAACCCGATGGCTCGCCCATCGCACGGCCCGTCGCCGCGCAGGACACCGGCGGCGCGATCACCGGCGAAGTGCGCGCAGACTTGTTCTGGGGCACCGGTGACGCGGCGGGTGAGCTGGCGGGGAATATGAAGCAGCAGGGGCAGATCTGGATGCTGTGGCCCAAGGGCGCGGCGTTGCCCCACGTGCCGGATGCGCCAGCTGGCACCTGAATAACGCTGAAGAACCCATGTGTGCGGGCTTGTGTGGGAGCTGGCTTGCCTGCGATAGCATCACCGCGGTGTAACTGACATACCGAGGTGCCCGAATCGCAGGCAAGCCAGCTCCCACACAAGCCAGCTCCCACAGGGGATTACGTCAAACCTCTAGATCGACACAAAAAAGAAACTCGCAATCAACGCCATCCCCACCGCCCACACCAGCGAACGCAGCATCGCCCAGTCGGCCAGGTAGCAAATGATGTACAGCAGCCGACTGGTGATAAACAGCACCGCCAGCACATTGATGGTCACCAGCGACGCCGTACCGGCCAGGTGCGCGATGATTACCGCCGCTGCAAACGCAGGCGTCACTTCAAAGCTGTTGAGCTGGGCATTGTGGGCGCGCTTGGCGACGCCTTCGACGGTATCCAGGAAGGCACGCGGGTCGTGGTTCTGCCGCGGGCCGAACTTGCCACCGCTGAACTTGGCCACCCCCGTGCACAGGTAAGGCAGGAATATTGCGATCAACACACACCAGAAAGCGGCCGTCATGATGGATTCCTTTTTTTGTTTTAAATAGAAATTAGAGTTTTAGCACTATCACTGCAAAATCGCACTCACCGGCTATGAACCGAAGCACGCCGAAAGGTTCTATCGCGCTTTTAGCCCGTGCCTTGAAACATCCCGCCGCTGTTGCGGTCCATCCCAGCAATAACGACCTTCCCTCACTTCCAAGGACCTCGGATGCTTGAACTTGTCGCCGCCTTTATTTGCCTTACCACCCTGCTCACCTATGTGAACTACCGATTTATCGGGCTGCCGCCCACCATCGGTGTGATGGTCACGGCCCTGGTGTTCTCCCTGATTTTGCAAGGCCTGAGCCTTATCGGCTACCCAGGCCTCGAAGAACGTATCCAGCAGTTAATCGGCCAGATCGACTTCGGCGACTTGCTGATGAACTGGATGCTGTCATTCCTGCTGTTCGCCGGCGCCTTGCACGTCAACCTCAACGACCTGCGCAGCTATCGCTGGCCCATCGGCTTGCTGGCGACCTTCGGCGTATTGATCGCCACCGTGGTCATCGGCAGCCTGGCGTATTACATCTTTGCCCTGTTCGGCTGGCACGTCAGCTTCCTCTACTGCCTGCTGTTCGGTGCACTGATTTCGCCCACCGACCCGATTGCGGTGTTGGGCGTGCTGCGAACCGCCAACGCCTCCAAACCACTGAAAACCACCATCGTCGGCGAATCGCTGTTCAACGACGGCACCGCAGTGGTGGTGTTTACCGTACTGCTGGGCATCGCACAGCTGGGCGAAACACCGACCGTCGGCGCCACGGCCATGCTATTCGCCCATGAAGCGATTGGCGGCGTGCTGTTCGGCGGGCTGATCGGCTACCTGGTGTACCTGATGATCAAGAGCATCGAGCAGCATCAGATCGAAGTGATGCTGACTCTGGCGCTGGTGATCGGCGGCTCGGCAATGGCGACCGAACTGCACGTTTCGGCGCCGATTGCGATGGTGGTGGCCGGGCTGATCATCGGCAACTTGGGGCGCAAGCTGGCCATGAACGACATGACCCGCCGCTACCTCGACGGCTTCTGGGAGTTGCTCGATGACATGCTCAACGCCCTGCTGTTTGCACTGATCGGCATGGAGCTGCTGCTGTTGCCGTTCAACTGGCTGCACGTACTGGCCGCCAGCTTGCTGGCCGTGGCGATCCTGGCCTCACGCCTGCTGACCGTGGCCCCGGCGATCCTGTTGCTGCGCCGCTGGCGCACGGTGCCACGCGGCACTATCCGCATTCTCACCTGGGGTGGTTTGCGCGGTGGCGTCTCGGTAGCACTGGCGCTGGCCCTGCCGCTTGGCCCGGAACGCGACTTGCTGTTGAGCATCACCTACATCGTGGTGCTGTCGTCGATCCTGTTGCAGGGTTTGAGCATCGGCAAGCTGGTCAAGCATGTGACCAAAGATGAGCCTGCACCGCCAACCGAGGCTCACTGATTGAGGCCGGCGGCGGATTCATTTCGCCGCCGGCGCCTGCGATCAATGGGCCTGCACGATGATCTGGCTCTTGAGGTCATTGAACATCGCCTCGATCATCGGCTGCATGCTCTTGAACCACTCAGGGCTGCACACCGCTTCGGGGTGGTTAAAGGCAAGCGTGCGGGAAACCAGCACGGTATTGCCGCTGCGCTCATAACTGGCGTCGTAGGTTACATCCGCGCCCTTGAGCGAAACGGTCTTGGGCAGCGCCAGAATAGTCAACGACGCGGGGAACTCGAAGCGGGCCTTTTCAACGCTCTCGCCGGCAAAGCAGGTGAAGTTCTGCACCCGCTTCTTTTCTACCGACAGGACCTGCACATCCTGGGCAATATAGCTTCCCAGGCGACTGAGTGCCGGTACACCGATCGGCCCAGGCACGTTGACGAGGTTTTCCGTGCGCCCGGCCAACGTGGTGTTGAAGCCGGACGCAGTACCTTCCAGCGCATCTGTTTGCAGGGTGCCGTTGCCCGCCTGGCCTGAGCTGCGCAGCATTTTCTGGATCATCTGATCACGCTCCGCCGGCTGCTGAGACCTGATCCAAAAACGCGTCGCTTCGGTACGCCAACCCTCGGCGAGGGACGTTTGCGTAAAGTCTGCCGCGCCCTTGTCATCGACCTTGAACACCAACTCACTCGATAGCTTGCTCGGTTGAGTGGCCGGGGTACGTGCCAACTCGCCAGTACGCGTCAACAACACCGGCTTGTCCAAGTCCTGCAGTGGCAAGTAACCGGCAGCGATGAAACTGGCGGTGGAGTCCAGGTAGAGGTCCAGGCTTGGCACATAGGTGATCGCATGGTTGAGCACGCGTAACGCCGCCACCTTGGGCAAAACATAGGCATTGCCGGCGTTGATCAACACCGGTGAGCTGTCGATGCCAACGGCCTTGAGCATGGCTTCCAGCAGGGCCACATGGTCCTTGCAGTCGCCGTAACGGTTGTCCAGCACCGATTGCGCCGGGTGCGGCACCACGCCGCCGGCGTCGATATACACCGCCACATAACGGATGTTCTTGCGCACCCAATCGCTGAGCACCAGGGCCTTGGCTCGAGGCGTTGGCTGGTCGGCGGTGAGCCCGTGCGCCAATTCGGTGATTTGCGGTGTGACCTCAACCTTGGCACGTGCCTCGTAAGCCCTGGCCAGGTCTTTGTAGGTTGCAAAGGTCGAAACAGCGAGGAGTTGGCCATAGTCGGTGTAGGCCACCGCGCCTTGTTCGGGCCGGGTTTTGTCGGCCGGCACGTAGTCCCATCGGTACACCTTACGCCCAACCGCTGCGGCCGAAGTGGAGGCTTTGAAACCCCGGGCCTCGGCGTACAAAGGCTTGTCGGCCGGCAAGTCGTAGATCAGGGAGTAATCCAGCGTGGGGCTCAAGCTCGCCGTGGAGAAGTCGGTAAACTCGCCAGGAAACAGCGCCGTGTGGCGTATTCGCTTGTAACGCAAGCTCAGACGATCACCCACTGCCACCTCAGGAAAAATCACCACCTTGACCCGCGAATCCTGAAACATCGGAGCATTGGCCGAGGCCTGCTCCTGTTGTTCCCTGATCTGTGGCGCGGTGACCATTACCCTGCGCCCATCGGGCTTGAGCGTGAACGCCTCGATAATCTCCAGGCTATCCAATGAGCGGTTGTAACTGACCGCTTGCTGGGCACTGGACCTGATGGCCCGCTCTTCGTTGATCAGCACGACCTTATCGGCATCCACCACATAGCTGCCGTCGGCATTGATCACGTAGCGCTGAGTTTGCTTTTCGATGGTCACGGAGCGATCCGCAGCATCATCCTTGGCCTGTGCCACGCCGAAAACGCCCACCGCCAATACCAGCGTGCACCAACTGCGCCCCCGCAAAAAAGGGAAAGTCCGCATAAAGATCCTTCTTTCATGAATGGAAAACCGCGCAGCGACTTTGCCATTCATTTATGACGAATCAGCTTACTCGTCCTTGTTCACCCGCTGGGGATGGCGCGGGTCTGCGGGCTTGCCCGGCAAGCTGCTCTCACTGCGAATCTGCGCATGGCTGATCAGCGCAAAAATAAAACTGCCGCCGATGATATTGCCTGCCAGGGTCGGCCCGGCGAACACCAGCCAGAAGTCCTTCCACGGCAGTTCGCCGGCAAACACCAGGTACGACACTTCCGCCGAACCGACGACGATGTGGGTGAAGTCCCCCAGCGCCATCAGGTAAGTGATCAGGATGATGATGAACATCTTCGCGCTTTCCATGGACGGGATCATCCACACCATGGTGGCGATCATCCAGCCGGAAATAATGCCCTTGGCGAACATCTGGCCGGGGTCGTTTTCCATGACCTTGCGGCCGATTTCGAGAAAGGCCATGTCGGTCTTGGTGTCGAAGATCGGCAGGTGCAGCATCACGTAGGCCACCAGCAAGGTGCCGCACAGGTTGCCCACCAGCACCACCGTCCACAACCGCAACAGGCGGCCGGCATTGGCCAGCGTCGGCTTGCTCATCACCGGCAGCACGGCGGTCAGGGTGTTTTCGGTGAACAGTTGCTGGCGCGCGAGGATGACCGCGAGAAAGCCTGCGCAATAGCCAAAGCTGGCGATCACCTTGAAAGCTTCGCCATCCGGCAGGCGCGAGTTGAGCAACCCCATGCCCATCAGCGACAGGCCCATGGTCAGGCCGGCCGCCAACGCCGACCACCACAACGCAGCCACATTGCGTTCCAGTTCCTGATCGCCCTGGGTGCGGATGATTTCGTGCAGCACCGCCGCGCGGGGCGGCTGGTTGTTGTCGACGTCCTGTTGCTCTTCCTGCGACAGGTTGGGGGTTTTGCCGTCTGCTTGAGTCGCCATGGGTGTACCTGAACAGGTGGGTGTTGTTCAGGTACGACCTGTCGCCAGCCGCCAGCGTTCAATGCCCGCCGCCGCTGGGTTCGCAGTTACTCGGTTTCGTCTTTGAACTGGTCTTTGACGTACCTGATTTCTGTACGCCCGTGCGGTGCCGGCAAACCATCTTCGCCCAGGTTGACGAACACCATTTTCTCTACGGTGAGGATACTTTTGCGGGTGATCTTGTTGCGCACTTCACAGGTCAGGGTGATCGAGGTGCGGCCGAACTCGGTGGCGGTGATGCCCAGTTCGATGATGTCACCCTGGCGCGAGGCACTGACGAAGTTGATTTCGGAGATGTACTTGGTCACCACGCGTTGGTTGCCCAGTTGAACAATCGCGTAGATCGCTGCTTCTTCGTCGATCCAGCGCAGCAGGCTGCCGCCGAACAGGGTGCCGTTGGGGTTGAGGTCTTCGGGTTTTACCCATTTGCGGGTGTGGAAGTTCATGGTCACTCCAAAGCGTCTTGCCGAATGATGGGCAACATCATGGCAGAGCCCGCGCCCAAGCTCTATGCACCATTGCCTATCATGCCCATGCACGATCTGCATGTGGCCGACAGAAAGGCTTGGGAAGTGCCGCGCACACGGCTATAATCGCCACCGCTTCAAAACGGTCATCTTCGATTGATACCGTTCTCCCGCCACCTGTCCGAGGGGCGCTGCAGCAGGTTCAACCTGTCAGGCTCGGATGGGGCGTTGTTCGGCCTGGTTAGCCAGCTGGATACTAAACGCACAACGGCGCCCATTCGCACACTACGAATGGAGGCTCTTCATGAGCGCTGTAATCACGCCTGCAGGTTTTACCGACTACAAAGTCGCCGACATGTCCCTCGCTGCCTGGGGCCGTCGCGAAACCTTTATCGCCGAATCCGAAATGCCAGCCCTGATGGGCCTGCGCCGCAAGTATGCCGCTGAGCAGCCGCTCAAAGGCGCGAAGATCCTCGGCTGCATCCACATGACCATTCAGACTGCCGTGCTGATCGAAACCCTGGTTGCCCTGGGCGCCGAAGTACGTTGGTCGTCCTGCAACATTTTCTCGACTCAGGACCAGGCCGCTGCTGCTATCGCTGCTGCCGGTATCGCGGTTTATGCCTGGAAAGGCGAGACCGAAGAAGAGTACGAGTGGTGCCTGGAGCAAACCATCCTCAAAGATGGCGCGCCATGGGATGCCAACATGATCCTCGACGACGGCGGCGACCTGACCGAGCTGCTGCACAAGAAGTACCCGCAGATTCTGGACCGCGTTCACGGTGTGACCGAAGAAACCACCACTGGCGTACACCGCCTGCTGGACATGCTGGCCAAGGGCGAGCTGAAAATCCCGGCCATCAATGTCAACGACTCGGTGACCAAGAGCAAGAACGACAACAAGTACGGCTGCCGTCACAGCCTCAACGATGCCATCAAGCGCGGCACCGACCACCTGCTGTCGGGCAAGCAAGCCCTGGTAATCGGCTACGGCGACGTGGGCAAGGGTTCGTCCCAGTCTCTGCGTCAGGAAGGCATGATCGTTAAAGTCTCCGAAGTTGACCCGATCTGCGCCATGCAAGCGTGCATGGACGGTTTCGAAGTGGTTTCGCCGTTCATCAACGGCCAGAACGACGGCACCGAAGCGAGCATCGACAAAGCCCTGCTGGGCAAGATCGACCTGATCGTGACCACCACCGGTAACGTGAATGTTTGCGACGCAAACATGCTCAAAGCCCTGAAGAAGCGCGCTGTAGTCTGCAACATCGGCCACTTCGACAACGAAATCGACACCGCTTTCATGCGCAAGAACTGGGCATGGGAAGAAGTGAAGCCGCAGGTACACAAGGTTCACCGTACCGGCGCTGGCGATTTCGACCCGCAGAATGACGACTACCTGATCCTGCTGGCTGAAGGCCGTCTGGTTAACCTGGGCAACGCCACCGGCCACCCAAGCCGCATCATGGATGGCTCGTTCGCCAACCAGGTCCTGGCGCAGATCTTCCTGTTCGGCCAGAAGTACGCCGACCTGTCGCCGGCCCAGAAAGCCGAGCGTCTGACCGTGGAAGTACTGCCGAAGAAACTCGACGAAGAAGTGGCCCTGGAAATGGTCCGCGGCTTCGGCGGCGTGGTGACTCAACTGACCAAGACCCAGGCCGACTACATCGGCGTGACCGTCGAAGGTCCGTTCAAGCCGCACGCTTACCGTTACTGATCGGCCCAGTGCCAGCTGCCATAGGGGAGCTGGCTTTTGTGAGAGCTGGCTTGTCGGATCGCCGCACCGCTGCGATAGCATCGCCTCGGTATTGCTGAAAAACCGAGGTGCCTGCATCGCGGGCAAGCCCGCTCCCACACCGGTATTCTGAGTTTCCATAGGTACGACCATGTCCCAAGACCGTCGCTACAGCTTCGAGTTTTTCCCGACCAAGACCGATGCTGGGCATGAAAAACTGATGGCGACTGCCAAGCAGTTGGCCAGCTACAACCCCGACTTCTTCTCCTGCACCTACGGCGCCGGCGGCTCGACCCGTGACCGCACGATCAACACCGTGCTGCAGCTCGAAAGCGAAGTCAAAGTTCCCGCCGCTCCGCACTTATCGTGCGTGGGCGACAGCAAGGCCGACCTGCGCAGCCTGCTGACCCAATACAAACAAGCCGGCATCAAGCGCATCGTCGCCCTGCGTGGCGACCTGCCGTCCGGCATGGGCATGGCCAGCGGCGAGCTGCGCTACGCCAATGACCTGGTGAGCTTCATCCGTGAAGAAAGCGGCGATCACTTCCATATCGAAGTGGCGGCTTACCCGGAGATGCACCCACAGGCGCGTAATTTCGAAGACGATTTGCAGAACTTCGTGCGCAAGGCCAATGCCGGTGCCGACAGCGCGATCACCCAGTACTTCTTCAACGCCGACAGCTACTTCTACTTTGTCGAGCGTGTACGGGCCATGGGTGTGAATATCCCTATCGTGCCGGGCATCATGCCGATCACCAACTACAGCAAGCTGGCGCGTTTCTCCGACGCCTGCGGTGCTGAAATCCCACGCTGGGTGCGCAAGCAACTGGAAGCTTATGGCGATGACGTCAAGAGCATCCAGGCGTTCGGCGAGCAGGTGATCACGCAGATGTGTGAACAATTGCTGCAAGGTGGCGCACCAGGGTTGCACTTCTACACCCTGAACCAGACTGAACCCAGCCTGGCCATCTGGAATAACCTCAAGCTGCCACGCTAAGGCTTGTTTGGTAATGCCAAGGCCCTCGTTTATACGAGGGCCTTTTGCTTTTAATGCGCCATATCAACTTGCCCGCGAATGCGTGTGCCAGAGCTTCTCTTTAGCGCAGGAGCATCGTAACCTCAGGGGATGCCCGTCATTCTCAAGCTGTTGACCGCTGTGCTTTTTGCTTGCCTGAGCTTCACCGCTTACGGCGAGAAATTGCGCGTTGTCACCGAGCCTTGGGCACCTTATGTGTACGACGACAACGGCAGCATGCGCGGCCTGGATTACGAAACCACGATGATCGTGTTCCAACGCCTGGGGGTGGAGGTGGAGTGGCAATTCCTGCCCTGGAAACGTTGCCTGGCCATGCTGGACCAGGGCCACGCCGATGGCGCACTGGATATTTTCCACAGCCATGAGCGCGACGCTTTGCTGCTTTACCCCAGCGAACCGTTGTCGGCTGTCGAGTTCGTGCTGTTCTATGCCAACGACCGCCCTCATCCGGCCCAGACCCTGGATGGCCTGCGCGGGCTGACGGTCGGCACGTCGCCAGGCTATCTGTATGGCGAGGCCTTCAGCGAATCCAGCCTGTTCGACCGCGAGCCGGCGCCCAGCCATGAGGCCAACTTCGGCAAACTGTCGCTGGGCCGCATTGACCTGGTGATTACGGACCGTCGAGTCGGCCAGCATGTGATCAAGGCCATGGGCCTGGAAGGCAAGGTCAGCCAGGCGCCGCTGGTGGTCAGCCGCCAGCCGCAATTTTTAGCCGTGCGCCGTGGCGCCGGCATGGACCTGCTGGTGCAACGCTTCGCCGCCGAGCTCAAGCGCTTCAAGCAAGAGCCTGCCTACGCAGCCTTAAGCGCCAAATATGGCGGAATCCAAGCCAATACCGCCCCTGAACACACCGTTGAGCAGCAGGAAAGCGGCGCGCCGTGATTGCTCTGTTATACTCCGGCCTTTCCGCCAGGCTCACGCCCGGCCGCTGAGGTCTTGAAAAAGGCACCTAACCCAGCTACTGCGCAGCTTTCAGCCCGCGCGAGCCGGTGGAGTGCCCGCCAGACGCAGCAGGACCGGACGGGGTTGCGCTCCCCTAAGCGCCATTCACGCCCGGCAAGATTATCCCTTTGGGCCAAGCCCTAACTAAAACAGGATTACTCATGTCCTTTGCTTCCCTCGGTCTCTCCGAGGCTTTAGTCCGCGCCATCGAGGCAGCGGGCTATACCGAGCCTACTCCGGTGCAACAGCGGGCCATTCCCGCCGTGTTGCAAGGTCGCGACCTGATGGTTGCGGCGCAGACAGGTACTGGTAAAACCGGTGGTTTCGCCCTCCCGATTCTGGAGCGGTTGTTCCCCAACGGTCACCCGGACAAATCCCAGCGTCACGGCCCGCGCCAACCGCGCGTACTGGTCCTGACCCCAACCCGCGAACTCGCCGCCCAAGTGCACGACAGCTTCAAGCTGTACGCCCGCGACTTGAAGTTCGTCAGCGCCTGCATCTTCGGCGGCGTCGGCATGAACCCACAGGTTCAGGCCATGTCCCGTGGTGTTGACGTGCTGGTAGCCTGCCCGGGTCGTTTGCTCGACCTGTGCGGCCAAGGCAGCGTCGATTTGTCCCACGTGGAAATCCTCGTGCTGGACGAAGCCGACCGCATGCTCGACATGGGCTTTGTCCATGACGTGAAAAAGGTCCTCGCCCGCCTGCCGGCCAAACGTCAGAACCTGCTGTTCTCGGCAACGTTCTCCCAAGACATCACCGCCCTGGCCGGCAAGCTGCTGCACAACCCGGAACGCATCGAAGTCACGCCGCCGAACACCACGGTCGAGCGTATCGAGCAACGCGTATTCCGCCTGGCAGCCAGCCACAAGCGTTCGCTGCTGGCGCACCTGATCACCCACGGCGCGTGGGAGCAGGTGCTGGTGTTTACCCGCACCAAGCACGGCGCCAACCGCCTGGCCGAGTACCTGGACAAGCACGGCCTCACCGCCGTCGCCATCCACGGTAACAAGAGCCAGAACGCGCGCACCAAAGCCCTGGCCGATTTCAAGGCCGGCACTGTGCGCATCCTGGTCGCCACCGATATCGCCGCGCGCGGCCTGGATATCGACCAATTGCCACACGTGGTCAACTTCGAGCTGCCGAACGTCGATGAAGATTACGTGCACCGTATCGGCCGTACCGGCCGTGCCGGTCGTTCGGGCGAGGCCATTTCCCTGGTCGCTCCGGACGAAGAAAAGCTGCTGAAAAGCATCGAGCGCATGACCAAGCAGAAAATCGCCGACGGCGACCTGATGGGCTTCGACTCCAGCGCCGTGGAGGCCGAAAAGCCTGAAGCGCGCGAGCGTCCGGACGTGCGTAACCCACGCAACCCACGCGGTCCGAAGGGCGATGGCCCGAACGGCGGCGGTGGTGGCGGTGGCCGTCGCGACAAGGGCAAAGACAAAGGCGGCAAGGAAAAAGCGCCCACCAACGGCCGTGGCGAACGCCCAGCCCGTGAGCAGAAGCCCCGTGAAGGCACCCCGGCCCGCGAACAGCGCCAGCCGAGCCAGCCGCCACGTGCCGCTGCCGACCGCGCCCCGGACGAGTTCCTCGACGACGATGTGGATAACTTCGGTAACCGCGTTGACTACGTGCCTCAGGCCAAGCCGGCCCAGGGCCGTGGCCGCCGTCCTGGTGCCCCGGCACAAGGTGCGGGCGCAGGCACGGGTGCTCCACGTGGCGGCCAGCCACAGGGCGGTCGTCAAAATGGCCCGCGCAACAGCAGCGGCGGTACCACCGGTACGCCACCTGCCAAGCGCAACGGCCCGCGTAATGGCGCCCCCCGTGACGGCCAGGCCCGTCGTGAAGACTCGCGCAGCAACAACCGCCGTCCGGCTCGTGACGACCAGCCACGCTTGTCGGAACCCGCCGTGCAGAACCCGCGCGGTGGTCCGGCGCCGAAGATCATCCACAAGGAGTCGAAAGCGGATCGCTTCCCGACACCTGAGCAGCTGGATCAACTGCCAGGCCGCCCTCGTGGTGAAAAACCAGCGCTGCTGACCCGCAACCGCTGAGTTTTCGACGCTAACAAAAACGCCCCGATTAATCGGGGCGTTTTTGCATCCAGGCGTTAGCTTATTGATCAGCCACTTCACCGGCCTTATGAAAAAGCTTGGCAAAGATCATCCAGCGACCGTCAACTTTCATCAGGTTCAAATAATCAACCATCACGTTATTGAACAAGCGCAAGCGCACTTTGACGATGGCCATTTCCGGCGACATCACGTCAATCATCAATACCTCATCAAGCTGCGGAAAACCGCCTTCCTGCGGCGACTTTCGGCCTTGAACCATGGTCCGGTATTCATCGAACGGCCGCACGACCACGGTCGAGTTCTGTGCGCTGTATAACACGCAGCCACGATGAAAGACTTGATCGAACGTATTCAAATCCTGAGTTTGCAACACACTAAAGTAATCGTTCAGAAACGCTTGAATCTCATCAATCATGGCGCACAACTCCCGACAGTTTCAACACGGTGTTATTTGAATAAATAACTTGCCGCCATTATTGATAGCCCACTCATTTCACGTATAGCGGCTATTATTAGGCTTTTCTGTGAAAGGAATTCACACTTTGAAACTGCCTCCCCTTGCCGCGCTGCGTGCTTTCGAGGCCTTGGCCCGACTGGGCAAAGTGAACCTGGCCGCCCTCGAACTGCACGTGACCCACAGTGCCGTCAGCCATCAGATTCGCGCCCTTGAAGAGTACCTGGGCCTCGCTTTGGTCATGCGCAACAAGCGCACGCTGATGCTGACGGATGAAGGCCGCGTGTATGCCTACCAGATCAGGCAGGGGCTGGGCGAAATCGCCGGGATCACCGAAAAGCTGATGGCAAAAACCAGGCACCCACAGCTGACCGCTTCGGTGCTGCCTTCCTACGCCATGCATTGGTTGTTGCCGCGCCTGCATGATTTCAGGGCGGCTCACCCCGAGCTGCACTTGCGGCTGGAGTCGAGCATGGAGTTCGCCAGCTTCGAGCAAGGCCCGCTTGATTGCGCGATTCGCTTCGGTCATGGCCAGTGGCCGGATGTGCATTGCGAAACGCTGATGGGTGACTCATTGCTGGTGGTCGCCGCGCGCGACTTCAACCACGGCGTGCTGCCGGACACGGCGCAAGCCGTCCTTGAGCAGCCATTGCTGCACGCCAGTGAGAGCTGGCCGATCTGGCTGGGCGCCGCAGGTATCGAGGGGCAACGTCCGCAAGCGCCGCTGGAGTTCACCGATTCCACGTTGATGCTCGAAGCCGTGCGGCTCGGGCACGGCGTCGCGCTGACACGCCGCTCGATTGCCCATGCACTGATTCAACGCGGGGAGCTGGTCCGGCTCACCGACATTGAACCGGCGCACACCTCACGCTATTACATAGTCTGGCCTGCGGGCAGCAAACCGTCGGCGCAGTTGACCTTGTTGCACACTTGGCTCAAGGGCCAAGTGACGACGTATCAAGAAAGCCTTTGAACAGCGCACAGCAAAACGCCGACCCTGAGGTCGGCGCTTGGCGTTTGAAACAGCGAAATAATTACTTCGCTTTTACGCCTTCAAAAGTCACGTACAGCTCAACAGTGTTGGACGCTGGGCCCAGGTCCATCTGCTTGCCGAAGTCCTGACGGTTGAAGCTGGTAGTGCCTTCAAAACCGGCACGGTAGCCGCCCCATGGATCCTTGCCTTCGCCCAGGAAAGTGGCCTTGACCACGATCGGCTTGGTCACGCCATGAAAGGTCAGGTCGCCAGTCACGTCGGCAGTAACTTGGCCTGCAGCATTTTTACCGGTGGTTTTGACACTGGTGGAGACGAACTTGGCATCGGCAAACTTGCCAACGTCCAGGAAGTCTTTGCTGGCAATGTGCTTGTCACGTTCGGCGTGGTTAGTGAACACGCTGGCGGTACGGACGTTGAACTCGATTTTGCTGTCTTCAGGCTTGGCGGCGTCAAAGCTGAACTTGCCGTCCAGATCCTTGAAAGTACCGGTGATGAAGCTATAGCCCAAGTGGCTGATCTTGAAGTCAACGAAGGCGTGCTGGCCTTCCTTGTCGACAACATAATCAGCGGCCATCGCCGAACCTGCGGACAGCAGTGCGGAACCGATTGCCAGAGCGGCGAGAGTCTTTTTCAACATGCTTTCTATTCCTTGTGAGTCGAGGTTGAACATCAGGCTTTGCGTCCCAGCATTCGTGTCAGGGTCGCATCACGATCGATAAAGTGGTGTTTAAACGCGGCCACGCCATGCAAACCGGCGAAGACCACCAACACCCAGGCCAGGTACAAATGCACCAAGCCGGCGTTGTCTGCCTGGTCCGGTAGCCCGGAAACCACGGCAGGAATCTCAAACAGGCCAAACACCGGGATACCGACACCGTCTGCGGTGGAAATCAGGTAACCGGCGATCATCACGGCAAACAGCCCGAGATACAGGAACGCGTGGCCAAACGCAGCGCCAATACGCGTCAAGCGGCTGTAGCTGGCCAAAGGTGGCGGTGGCGGGCTGACAATGCGCCAGACGATACGCACCAGCATGATGGCGAACAGCGTGATGCCAATGCTCTTGTGCAGGTCGGGCGCGTCTTTGCGCCAGGCGCTGTAGTAGTCGAGGCCGACCATCCACAGGCCCAGCGCGAACAAACCGAACACCACCAGGGCTACGCCCCAGTGCAAAACAATGCTGACCCAGCCATAACGGGCCGATGAATTACGTAGCTGCATGTCCCAAATCCCGTAAGAACTGTGCCCAAGACTAGCGATTTACCTATCGAATTAAAGCGGAAAATTTCGCTTTGAAATATCGAGAAATACGATCAAGAGAGTATGCACAGTACGTTAACAATGGATTAAGGACTATTCCTGATAAACGTGACAGATCGTCCTGCCTTTACTGCCAATTCATCCGTAATGGGTTGTGACGCCGCCTGGCATTGCATAGGCTTGCGCGATTGTTTCGCCTGCGCCGGGCGCAGGGCCGCTTCGAGGAGATAACCGATGGGCTTGAATAACCAGTGGATGCAACGCGACCTCGCGGTGCTGTGGCATCCCTGCACCCAGATGAAAGACCACCAGCAACTGCCGCTGATCCCGATCAAACGTGGCGAAGGCGTATGGCTGGAAGACTTCGAAGGCAAGCGCTACCTCGATGCCGTCAGTTCCTGGTGGGTCAATGTGTTCGGCCACGCCAACCCGCGCATCAACCAGCGCATCAAGGACCAGGTGGATCAGCTGGAACACGTGATCCTCGCCGGTTTCAGCCACCAGCCAGTGATTGAGTTGTCCGAACGCCTGGTGGCGATGACGCCCGAAGGTTTGACCCGCTGCTTCTACGCCGACAACGGCTCGTCGTGCATCGAAGTCGCGCTGAAGATGAGCTTTCACTACTGGCTCAACCGTGGCCTGCCGAACAAGAAGCGCTTCGTCACCCTGACCAACAGCTACCACGGCGAAACCATTGCCGCGATGTCGGTGGGCGATGTGCCGTTGTTTACCGAGACCTATAAAGCCCTGTTGCTGGACACCATCAAGGTGCCAAGCCCGGATTGCTACCTGCGCCCCGAGGGCATGAGCTGGGAAGAGCACTCACGCAACATGTTCCTGGCCATGGAACAGACCCTGGCCGAAAACCACGACAGCGTCGCCGCCGTGATCGTCGAGCCGCTGATCCAGGGCGCCGGCGGCATGCGCATGTACCACCCGGTGTACCTCAAGCTGCTGCGTGAAGCCTGCGACAAATATGGCGTGCACCTGATTCACGACGAAATCGCCGTCGGCTTCGGCCGCACCGGCAGCATGTTCGCTTGTGAGCAAGCCGGCATCCGCCCGGACTTTTTGTGCTTGTCCAAAGCCCTCACCGGCGGTTACCTGCCATTGGCGGCGGTCGTCACCACCGACGATGTGTACGACGCCTTCTACGACGACTACCCGACGTTGCGCGCCTTCCTGCATTCCCACAGCTACACCGGCAACCCGCTGGCGTGCGCGGCGGCCTTGGCGACTTTGGATATTTTCGACGAAGACAACGTCATCGAAAACAACAAGGCCCTGGCCCAGCGCATGGCCACCGCCACCGCGCACCTGGTGGACCACCCGCACGTGTCGGAAGTGCGCCAGACCGGCATGGTGCTGGCCATCGAGATGGTTCAGGACAAAGCCACCAAAACCGCCTACCCGTGGCAGGAACGCCGTGGCTTGAAGGTGTTCGAGCATGCCCTGGAGCGCGGTGCGCTGCTGCGGCCGCTGGGCAGCGTGGTGTATTTCCTGCCGCCGTATGTGATAACGCCGGAGCAGATCGACTTCCTGGCTGAAGTCGCCAGCGAAGGGATTGATATCGCCACCAACAGCACTGTCAGTGTTGCGGTGCCACAAGATTTTCACCCAGGCTTTCGGGATCCGGGTTAATTGAGTTCACTCAACTGATCGGGTGTCGGGTCTACCGCTATCGCGGGCAAGCCCGGCTCCCACAGGTTTTGTATGATCGTTCCCACGCTCCGCGTCCGCTCTGCACACCACTTCCAGAGAACAGAAATGAGACTGTCCCGCTTTTTCACCGACACCCCGCTCAGCATCGGCGACCATGAATTGCCCGAAGCCCAGGCGCATTACATCAGTCGCGTATTGCGCATGGGTGAAGGCGACGCCGTACAACTGTTCGACGGCTCCGGCCAGGAATTCCTCGGCACCTTGCTGGAAGTCGGGAAAAAACGCGTTACCGTGCAACTCACGGAACGCTTTGCGGGCCAGACCGAATCACCGCTGCACATCCACCTCGGCCAAGGCCTGTCCCGGGGCGAGCGCATGGATTGGGCGATCCAGAAAGCCACCGAACTGGGTGTGAATGAAATCACGCCGATTTTCAGCGACCGCTGCGAAGTACGCCTGAAGGACGAACGCGCCGACAAACGTCTGCTGCACTGGCGCCAAGTGGCGATCAGCGCCTGCGAGCAATGCGGGCGTTCGACAGTGCCGGTGATTCACCCGCCGCTGTTACTGGCCGACTGGTTGAAGCAAGCCGAGGCGGATTTGAAGCTGGTGCTGCACCCGGTGGCCGAGCCGATGGTCAGCCACGCCAAGCCATCGAGCCTGGCGTTCCTGATCGGGCCTGAAGGTGGGTTGACCGACGCAGAAGTCGCAACCGCCCAAGCTGCCGGCTTCCACGCCGCCCGCCTCGGCCCGCGGGTGCTGCGCACCGAAACCGCGCCAGTCGTGGCATTGAGCGTGGCCCAGCAACTCTGGGGCGACTTCTAACCTCGCCCGATCGTTCCCACGCTCTGCGTGGGAAAGCCTCCTGTGACGCTCTGCGTCACGACCTCAAATTGGGACGCAGAGCGTCCAAGGCTGCATTCCCACGCGGAGCGTGGGAACGATCATTGCGGCTATCACTCCACCGGGTCACTCACCGGCTTGGCAATAATCGCCTTCAACTCGCTGGTCATCGGAAACTCCAGGTTCAGGCCCTTGGGCGGAATCGGCTGTTCAAACCAACGCTGGTAAATCCCGTTGATCTCCCCGGAGCGGTACAGATCGGCGAGCGTTTCGTTGACCACCGCTAGAAACTGCGGGTCGTCCTTGCGCAGCATGCAGCTGTAGATCTCCCGCGACTGTTCCTTGCCCACCACCACCCAGTGGTGCGGGTCTCGGGCCTTGGCGCGCTCACCGTAGAGCAACGCATCGTCCATGTAGAACGCCACTGCGCGGCCGGTCTCGAGCATTTTGAACGCTTCGCCATGGTCCTTGGCGCTGATCACAAACATATTGGCCTTGTGGTCGGCGTTGTAGCGCTTGAGAAAGCGTTCATTGGTGGTGCCGGCCGTGGTCACCACATTCTTGCCCTTGAGGTCTTCAAAACCCTGGATGCCACTGTCCTTGGCGGTCAGCAGTTGGCCCTTCACATAGATAAACCCGTAGGAAAACGCCACCTGCTTCTGCCGCTCGGCGGTGACACCGGTGGAACCGCATTCCAGGTCGACGGTGCCGTTTTGCACCAGCGGAATACGGGTCTGAGAGGTCACCAGGTTGTACTTAACATTCAGCTTGGCCACCCCGATTTTCTGCTGGATGCGCTCAACGATCTTGCTCGCCAACTCCACCGAATAGCCCATGGGCTTGCCACTGTTGTCGCTCACGTAGGAAAACGGCACCGAGGCATCGCGATACCCCAAGGTGATCGACTTGGCATTCGCGATTTTGCTCAAGGTGCCGTCCAGCGGGGCTTCATTGGCCTGAACCTGTGCGCCAAACAGCAGCCCCAGAGTGCAGCCGGTCAACAGGATTTTTTTCATTGTTATTCTCCGTTGCTGGTGATGAATCCAATTATGCAGCGCGGGGCGTGAGGCCCTGCATATCAATGGAAGGCGCGTGCTCGCTGATCAGTTCGGCCAGCAATTGCCCGCTGCCGCAGGCCAGGGTAAAACCCAGGGCACCGTGGCCCAGGTTCAACCACAGGTTTCGATAGGCGCTGGCGCCGATCAGCGGCACACCGGTGGGTGTGGCCGGGCGCATGCCGGCCCATTCGACCGCGTGGGTGTAATCGCCGGCCGTTGGGAATGTCTCCATGGCCTGGCGTTTCATCAGCGCCAGACGCTTGGGCTCAAGGCCTGCATCAAAGCCGACGATATCCACCATGGCCGCGACCCGCAGTTGCTCGCCGATGCGCGCATACACGATCTTGCGGTCATAGTCGGTGACACTCACGTTCGGCGCCTGGTGATGCGCGCCAATCGGCACGTTCAGGCTGTAGCCCTTGAGCGGATACAGTGGCAATGACAACCCTGGCAAACCCAATTGCGCGCTGCGATGCCCGGCCGCCAGCACCAGTTGATCCACCGCCATCACCTCGTCACCCAACTCGATGGCCTGCACCGCGCCGTCGGCGTGGCGTATGCGAGTAACCTCGCGGCCCAGCAAAAACCTGCAGCGCCCCGAGGCTTCGAGCCGGGCCGCCAGCCGTTGGCAGAAGGCGTGACAGTCAGCCACCTCCTCGTTCGGCGTGTAGATGCCACCGAGAAAGTCGGCGCCCATTAACGCTGGCTCCAAGTGTGCGCAATCGGCCACGGACAACACTTGCTGCTGCACGTTATTGCTGACCTTGCTGCGCGCATGCTCAAAGGAGACGGCGTTACGAAACGTCACCAGTTTGCCGTTGCGGCGCCAATCGAAGCCCTCCAGGCGATCGCCTTCGCGCCATTGCTCCAGCGTGGCCTGGCTCAAGGACGCCAGGCGCAGCAGGTGCGCGGCATTGCGCGTGTTCACCGAGCCACGGCAGGCGCCGATAAAGGCCGCCATCCAGCGCCATTGCTGCGGGTCGAGACGCGGGCGCAGCTTCAGCGGCGAATCACCGCGCAGCAACCAGCCGATGGCTTGCAGCGGCACACCTTTGTCGGCCAACGGCGCGACATAGCGGTAGGACAGTTGCCCGCCATTGGCGAAACTGGTCTCGCTGCCGAGGCTGTCCCGCGTGTCGATCACTGTCACCTCATGGCCTGCACGCACCAGGGCATAGGCGCTTGCCAAGCCGATAACGCCACCACCGATGATGCAAACCCGCTTGGCCATTGCTGCCACCCGCTATTGAATTGACTGGCACCAAGCCTAGGGCCAGGTGACAGGTCGCCGACAATGAATAAAGATGGGTCATCTATAAACAAAGGTTATGGACTTGCCATGCGCCTGCGTCATATCGAAATCTTCCAGGCCATCCGCCAGACCGGCTCCGTCAGCGCCGCCGCGCAGCTGTTGCACGTCTCGCAACCGGCGGTAACCAAGGTGCTGCAGCACGCCGAGTTGCAGCTGGGCTTTGCGCTGTTTTTACGGGTGCGCGGCAAACTGCAGCCCACACCGGAAGCGCTGGCGCTGGAAAGCGAAGTCGAGAAAGTCACCGAAAGCCTGCAAGGCGTGCGGCGCCTGGCCAAGAGCTTGCGCCGCAAGCCGGGCCAAAGTGTGCGTATTGGTGCGATTCCGGCACTGGCCCTGTCGTTGCTGCCGCCGGCCATTCTGGAATGGAAGCGCGACTACCCGGACATTGCCTGTGAGCTGTCCAGCGACCACAGCCGCGAGCTGGTGCAGAAGCTGTTGATGCGTGAGATTGACCTGGCTCTGACGCTGAACTTCTCCGGCCATCCGGGGCTGACCACGCAGGTGCTGGCCAATGGCGTGTTGGTGGCGCTGGCGTCAAAGGGTTATTGGTCGGATGCCGAGCTGAGCAAGCCCCTGCCATTGGCGGACCTGTCGGGTGCGCCGTTGATTGGCCTGTCGAGTGCCGACCCGTTGGCCGCCAAGCTCGACAGCTACCTGGAAAACGTCGACCCACCGCCACGGGTGAGCATTGCCGTACAGACCTATTCCCTGGCCCGGGCGATGGTGGAGTCAGGTGCCGGGTTGACGGTGATCGACCCGTTTACCGCCCTCGGCGCGTCAACGGCGACCACCTGCATTCGCCCGCTCACGCCGCCGTTGCCGATCACCCTGTACGCCCTCACCCGCGCGGATGAGCCGCCGCCGCATATGTTGGCGAACCTGTTGGACATTTTCGGCAACCGAGCGCGAGAGCTGCTGGAACGCTTGTAATGTGGGAGCTGGCTTGCCTGCGATAGCGGTATTGAATGTGCCGACGCTATCGCAGGCAAGCCAGCTCCCACAAAAGCCAGCTCCCACAGGTCAGAGCACGTAGTGCATGATCGCCACAAAGTGCAGCAAACTGCCGCCGATCACAAACAAATGCCAGATCCCATGGGAATGCCGCAGGCGATCCTCCAGGGCAAAAAAGATGATGCCGACGGTGTACAACACCCCGCCCGACGCCAGCCAGATAAACCCCGCCGTGCCCAGCGCGGCAATCAGTGGCTTGACCGCCACCAGCACAATCCAGCCCATCACCGCATAGATCACAATCGAAAGAATCCGCGCCTCGGAACGCGGCTTGATCTCCTGCAAAATGCCGATCACCGCCAGCCCCCACACGATTCCAAACAGCGTCCAACCCCACGGCCCGCGCAGCGTCACCAGGCAAAAGGGGGTGTAGCTGCCGGCAATCAGCAGGTAGATCGAAAAGTGATCAACCTTCTGCATGATCTCTTTTCGCCGCCCCTGCACGCTGTGGTACACGGTGGACGCGCTGTACAGCACCAGCAGGGTAAAACCATAAATCGCCACGCTGACGATCTTCCAGGGGCTGCCGTCCAGGCTCGCCACCACCAACATCCACACTGCGCCGACAAACGCGGCGACCGCCCCGGCCAAATGGCTCCAGGCGTTGAATCGTTCCCCGTGATACATGTGTCACTCACCTCGAATAACCGTTACCACATGGTTGTGCCAGGACCATTGTGACGCTACCGGCACTGTTACAGGTAACACGCATTTCTGCCTTTGCCCAACGACCCCGTGCCGATGGATCACTCACTGAGTCCTGTGGGAGCTAGCTTGCCTGCGATAGCGGTGTGTCAGCCCATCATTCAATAATTGACAGACCTCATCGCAGGCAAGCCAGCTCCCACATACGGCAATCTCCATGGCCCGGCCCCAATATCGCCACCTGCATGGCTTGCCGGGTGCGATTGTGACCGTGCGCGGGCTGTACCTGTTCCCTTCGGTACACCCGCCTGGTGCTGGGCCTGTGCAGCGCATGGCTGGGAGTGAACGGGTTTTAGGGGCACAATCGACAGCATTCGAACCCGAGCCACGGCCATGCTGATCGACGAAGAATTCACCCTCAAGAAACTGGAAATCTTCCTGGCGTTCATGCGCACCGGCAACCTGGCCCGCGCCGCTGCCGAGTTGCAAACCAGCAACGTCAGCGTACACCGCGCCATCCACTCCCTGGAAAACGCGCTGCGCTGCCCGCTGTTCAAGCATGAAGGGCGCAACCTCACGCCGCTGGAAAGTGCCTACGTGCTCGAAGAACGCGCGCAGAAACTGGTCGCCGATGTGGTCGACAGCGTGCGCCTGACCCGCGAAGCCGCCGGGTTTTCCGCCGAGCGCTTCAAGCTGGGCTCGCTGTATTCGCTGACGGTCAAAACCGTGCCGCAATTGATCATGGGCCTTAAAATCAGGCGCAGCGAACTCAATATCGACCTGATCCTGGGTTCCAACTTTGACTTGCTCTACAAACTCAAGAACATGGAAGTCGACGCGATCCTCATCTCCCTCGATGACCACGCCAACGACCCCGACTGCGAACAGATCGCGCTGTTTTCCGACGACATCTTCCTCGCCACTCCAGCCGATTCACCCTTCGACCGTGAGCAGCAAATCGACTTGGCGGATGTGCGCGACGCTACTTTCATTACCCTCACCCAAGGCTTCGCCACCCATCAGGACGGCAATCGGGTGTTCAAGCAGGCGGGCTTTGAGCCGAAGGTGGCGATGCAGGTGAACGACATTTTCACGCTGCTGAGCATGGTCAGTTCAGGCGTGGGTTATGCGTTGCTGCCAGGGCGGATTGCAGCGGTGTATGAGAACCGCGTGAAGCTCATACCGCTGCAACCGCGGTATCGGTTGCAGCAGCATATTGGCGTGGTGTTTTTGAAGGCCAAGGAGCGTGATCCGAACTTGCTGGCGTTGCTGGCGGAGTGTCGGATGTATGCCAACCGCCAAACCTGACACCGATCGTTCCCACGCTCTGCGTGGTAATGCAGCCCTGGACGCTCCGCGTCTGCTCTTAAAGGCGTGACGCGGAGCGTCACATGAGGCATTCCCACGCGGAGCGTGGGAACGATCATTGATGAGGCCGGCTCAGGTCAGCCCACCAACCCGCGCATCAGCAAAAACAGCAACGACGGTCCCAGCAGACAGCCCAGCGCCGTGTAAAACGCCGCCGTCAGGCAACCATATGGCACCAGCTTCGGATCGGTCGCTGCCAAACCACCGGCCACGCCGCTGGACGTGCCCATCAGCCCGCCGAAAATCACCGCACTGCGTGGGTTATTCAGCCCGATTAACGGCGCTACAAACGGCGTCATCACCATCACCAGAATGGCCTTGATCAACCCTGCGGCAATCGACAGCGCCATGACCTCGGAGCTGGCACCAATCGCCGCGCCCGTCACCGGGCCAACGATGTAGGTCACGGCGCCCGCACCAATAGTGGTGAGGCTTACGGCATCGGTATAACCAAACGCCAGCGCCACTCCAACGCCAGCCACGAACGAGGAACCCACGCCGACAAACAGCGCCAGCACGCCCACATAACCGGCGCGCTTGAGTTCATCCACACTCACGCCAAACGCCGTGGCAACAATGGCAAAGTCCCGCAGCATCGCGCCGCCCAGCAAGCCGATGCCCGACAGCAACGGAATATCCACAACACCCTTGGCGCCGCCGGTAAACGCGCCGCCCACATACGACAGCACCAGCCCGAGCAAAATGGCGATGGCCGAACCGTGCAGCCGGCCTTTGGTGAAGGTGTCGGAGATCCAATAGGACACCCACATGGTCAAGCCGATCACGGCAAAACCACTGATCAGGCCGTAGCCGGTGATCACTTTCATCATGGATTCGTACATGGCGATCACCCGGCTTCTTTAGTGGGAACAACCGCAACAGGCTTGCGGTTGCCGATGCGCACTAACACCGGTACCAGGGCAAAACCCAGCACTACAGCGAGCGTGCCGGCCAGAATCGCCATCGGCCCGCCCTTGATTGCGCCGTACACGTTTTGTTGGGCCGCCATCGCTACCACAATAGGGATATACACCGCCGCCCAGAAGCTCACGCCCTGCTCCGACTTGCCGGTAAACAGCCCACGTTTACTGAGGTAACTGCCCAGGCCGATCAACAGCAACATGGCGATACCCACCCCGCCGACGTTGGCCGGAATACCCATCCACTTGCCCAGCAACTCACCGATAAACAGGCCGATCAACGTACACAGCGCCAGAAACGCCACACCGTAAATAATCATTGTTGTTGTCCTCGAAGTGCTTCATCGAAATTGTTGTTTTTGTGCTTCGAAAGCCTTGGGTGGTGCTTTATCGGTGGCGGCGCTCCTCCTCTTGCAGCAGGGCCTGCAAGGTGTCCAGGCGTGCGCCTTCATAGGCGATTACGCTGCCTTGCTCGAAGACACGGCGGGACAGGCCGGTGAGTACCGCGCCAGGCGGCAGTTCGATTTGCAGGCGCACACCGCGCTCGTAGGCGCTTTGCACGGTGCCACGCCAGTCGACGATGCGGCACATGTTGAAAGCCAGGTCGTCGCGCAGTTGCTCGGGGTTGTGGATCGGCCGCGCGCGGGTGCTGCTCAGGTAGGTAATGCGCGGCGCCTTGAGCGTTACAAACGCCTGCGCCAATGCCTCGGCGGGTTCGTTCAGCAGCACGCAATGGGATGGCACGCTTACGGCCAGGCGCTTGGCCACGCCGTTGCCTTTGATGCGTTGCGCGACACGCTGCATGGCTTCGTCACTGCCGGCGATGACGGTCTGGTTGTCGGCGTTGATGTTGGCCAGGTACACCGGGGTTTGTGGGCTGTGGATTTCAGCCAGCAGCGTTTCGACTGTGGATAACTGCGGGCCGATGATCGCGGTCATGCCAAAGCCTTGTGGATAAGCGTTTTGCATCAGTTCGCCGCGCAGGCTCACCAGCTTTACCGCATCGGCAAACGCCAGCGCACCAGCGATGACGGCTGCCGGGTAGGCGCCGATGGACAGGCCCGCCACGTAATCAGGCGTGCGTTGCAATTGGCGGGCGTGGGCCACACCGGTGATCAACAGGCAGAGTTGCACGGCGCGAGTGTTGGCCAGGGCTTGGACTGAATCGAGCTGGCTTACGTCTTCGCCCAATGCATCACTGGCTTCTTCCAGGACGTGAGCAGGCAACGCTTGAAGCATGCCCGCGCGCTGGGCACCCTGCCCCGGAAATACCAGAAGGCTGCTCATGCCACGGCCTGCCAAGGGTCAAGTACCAGGTGCGCGCCGTGGGTGGTTTTAAGCAGCACCCGGCGTGATTCGCCAGCCCATTCACGCAAGGCGACAGCGCCAAACGGGGTTTGCAGTTGCAGGTCGACAGCGCATTCGGCCGAGTCCAACAACGCCAACAGATTGCGTGCGGCGTTGCGCTCAAGTGGCTCGGGTGTGCACAGCATCAAATCCAGATCGCTTTGGGCATGCAGTGCTTCAATGCCGCTGGCCAGCTCGAACCCTGCACTGCCGGTGACGCCCCAGTCCTGCTGCGCCAGCACTGGGCGCAGTTGATCAAGCGCGCGCAATGCCGGTAGATCCCGCGACGAGACCACACTGCGCAAATCTTGCGGCGTCACGCGTCGTTGCACTGCCACAAGGGGCATCAGCGCCGCAAAGCGCTGCTCACGCAAGCGCCCGCGCACACCCACAGCCACGTCACCCGGCTCGACCGTGGCGCGACGCACCACCACCGGGTGACCGGCGCTGATCACCTCCAGCACCCAGGCCGGCGCATCAGCGGGCAGATGCGCCGGGGTCATGCCCCAGAGCAAGTCGTGGGCGTTCACCATTGCTCCCGCAGCAGTTGGCGTACGTGGCTTGAGGCGGCGCGATTGCTCGCACCGAGGCGCCCTTTCAGATCCGGGCTGTGGATATCTTCAATGGCGCGCAGCAGGCAATCGCTGACCCGCGTCACGTCGTCCGCGGTGGGCTGTTCAATCTGGCTGACCGACAGGGTTTCCCAGAGCAAACCCAGGCTGGCATAGCTGTCAATGTCATAGGCCATGGGCGGCACGCTGGCGGCCAGGGCCTCGAGTTCTTCAACACTGCGCAAGGTCACCCGCGCCGCCGAGGCCTTGCCCATGGCGTGCACCATCACGCCAGGGTCACGCAGGGCGATCATGCGGTTAGCCTGATAACCGTGAGCAAGGAATGCACCGGACATGGCTTTGCCCACCAGCAGCGCAATCACCGAGTGCCCGGCCAAGCGAGCACGGGCATAGCTGTCGGCGGCGGCGGCCAGGGCCTGATGGATGCCGAGGGCTTCTTCGCGACGGCCGTAGGCTTGGCTGGGTACATCGACGATAGCGATGATGGGGCGTTTGTCGCCCTTCTCGATGGCTTCGTCGACAGCCTTGGCAAGGCCCCAGCCCTCCAGTAAACCGACTTCGCCGTTGCGCGCACGCGGGAAACGATTTTGCGCATCGGTGACCACGGCAATAAAGCGCACGGCCTGTTCACCCACTACGCCGTCTGCAACCTTCAATGAGTCGGGCAACCCTTCGACAGGCGTTGCGCCGACGCTCAATGCGTTGAACCACTGCAAGCCTCTCATGGACGTTCTCCTTGATACAGGTCGCGCACCGTAGCGGGATCTATTTGCGGCGCAGCGTCCAGCTCAGTGAGGCGCGCCAGGTAGAAATCGATCTGACGGCTACGCTGTTGCTCGGGCAAACCCTGTTGCAGCAAGGCGCTGACGGTCTGTTGGATCTGCGCCACATCGTCCGCCACATAACGGTCGGCCAGGCCGCTGTTGAAGCGTTGCTCGCCGCCGGTAAGGCTCCAGATAAACGGCCGGTCGCGGGAGTCGTACTCTTCCAGTCCCGCTTCCTGCTCGATCACTTGTGGGCCATTCAAGCCCAGGCGTGCTTCGCGGGTGACCACCAGATAACTGCACAACCCGGCGGCGATGGACATGCCACCAAAACAACCAACACTACCCGCCACCACGCCGACTACCGGCTGGTACTGGCGCAGGTCGACAATCGCCGCATGGATATCGGCAATCGCCGCCAGCCCAAGGTTGGCTTCCTGCAAGCGCACACCGCCGGTTTCCAGCAGCAGCACGGCACGGGTCGGAACACCGTTGCGGTTGTCTTCAGCCGCCAGTTCGAGGGCACCGGCGATTTTTGCGCCGCCCACTTCACCGAGGCTGCCGCCCTGGAAATTGCCTTCAATGGCAGCAATCACCACCGGCAACCCGGCGATGCTGCCTTTAGCGATCACCACGCCGTCATCCGCTTGCGGCACCACGCCTTGGCGGCTGAGCCACGGCGACATCACGCGTTGGAACGGGTCGATCAGTTCGCGGTAAGTGCCGCTGTCCAGCAACGCCTTGGCTCGCTGCCGCGCACCGAGTTCGACGAAGCTGTGCTTGTTGAGTAAATCAGTCATGGCCGATCTCCTCGAAACCCTGTTCCAGGCGCAAACGCACCACGCCGGGGGTGGCGCCGAAGTCGTGAATATCAATCTTCAAAGCCGGTGGCGTCTGCTCCTGGAAGATCCGTTCGAACAGATGCTGCCAGCGTTGCTCGGCGCCATTCACCGAAGTCTGCACTTGAATGGTCAGCGTGCCGGGCGTGCCCGGTTCCAGCAACACTTCCAGGTCGCCGGAGCCGACGCAACCCACCAGCGCACGGCCTTTGGGCGGCTGCCCGGCGGGGAATTCAAAGGATAAGGTTTCCATCACAACGCTCCGTCGAGGCGGTCGATAAACAGGCAGGCGGCCAACAGGTCGGCGGCGCCGCCGGGGGAGGCATTCAGGGCCAGGAGTTGCTGGTCAAGGTCGTGCAGTTGGCGGCGCCCGGCGAGGCTTGCGCTACCGCCAGCGTCCAGCACCGCCTGGGCGCCGCGTTGCATGGCGCGCAGGCCTTCGGTGCCGGCTCGGTAGAGCACGCAGGTGTCGGCCAGGTCGGTCATGATCGCGAGCAAGGCGTCCAGGCGCGCATTTTGTTCACCGGCGTTTTGCCGGCGGCTTTTGTGCAACTGCGGCAGGCCGCGTTGCACCACGGCAGGGAAGCCCAATTGCGCTTCTTCACGGGCACCGCGTGCGCCGTAGCGTTGCGCGACTTGCGCGCCATGGCTCAGCGGTTGCGGGGCGAAACGGTCGTTGAGCAAGGCCAGTTTGGCGGCGGTGAGCGTGACGGCGCGTGGCTCCAGAGCCGCTGCGGCAGTAAGCAAACCGAGGGCCCAGATCGCGCCGCGATGGGTATTCACGCCTTGGGTGGTGGCGAGCATGGCTTGCTCACCTTCGCGCCCGATACGCCCGAGGGCTTCGCGCAAGGGCAAACCCACTTCACCGAACTCAAGCGCCGCTTCGGCCATTTCCTTGAACATCGGCCACAACGACAGCGCCGAGGCGTGCATCAGGCCCAGGTGCAAATCGCTATGGGCGCCATTGCCGCGACGGTCTACCAATGCGGGTTTGGGTGACAGGTCAGCCTCATCAATCAAGGCATCCACAGCCATATCCGCCAGGCGATCGGCGAGGCTCAGTTCATGCAGTTTGAGGGCGCGCATTTACCAGCTCCTGAACTTGGCGGGCGGGTTGTACAGGCCACCGGACCAGTCCACCAGGTCGGCCACGCTCTTCGCTGCCAACAGCTCGCGGGTGGCGTCGGTGCGGCGAATCCCCAAGTCTTCGGGCAAGGCGATCAAGCCTTCGCGGCGCATGCGCGCAGTGTCCTTGGGGTTGTGGCGCATGCCGATGGCGGTGACGCCTGCAACGGCGGCGATCATCGCCTGGCGCTCTTCCAGCGAGCGTGCCTTATACAAATAGGCGATGCCTTCTTCGGTGAGCAGGTGAGTCACGTCGTCGCCGTAGATCATGATCGGCGCCAGCGGCATGCCGCTTTTGCGCGCGACTTCCACGGCGTCGAGGGTTTCGACGAAGGTGGGTTTGCCACCTTCCTGGAAGGTCTCGACCATTTGCACCACGAGCTTTTTGCCGCGTTCCAGCAAAGCCTCCGGCGCGTCGTCGTGGCGCATATCGAGCCAGGCCGGCGTACCGTGACGGCGGCCGCGTGGGTCGTGGCCCATATTCGGCGCACCACCAAAACCGGCAAGACGGCCACGGGTCACGGTGCTGGAATGCCCGTCGCCATCCACTTGCAGCGTGGCGCCGATAAACAGGTCCACCGCGTATTGGCCGGCCAGTTGGCAGAACATCCGGTTGGAGCGCATCGAGCCGTCGCGGCCGGTGAAGAACACATCCGGGCGGGCGGCGATGTAGTTTTCCATGCCCAGTTCGGTGCCGAAGCAATGCACGCTTTCCACCCAGCCGCTTTCAATCGCGGGGATCAGGGTTGGGTGCGGGTTGAGGGTCCAGTTGCGGCAGATTTTGCCCTTGAGGCCCAGGGACTCGCCGTAGGTCGGCAGGATCAACTCAATGGCGGCGGTGTTGAAACCAATGCCGTGGTTGAGCGACTGCACATTGTGTTTTTCGTAGATGCCACGGATCGCCATCATCGCCATCAGCACATGCACCGGCTTGATATGACGCGGGTCGCGGGTAAACAGCGGTTCGATGTAGAACGGCTTGTCGGCCACCACCACAAAATCCACCCAGCTCGCCGGGATGTCGACACGGGGCAAGTCAGTGACATCGTCGACCAACTGGTTGACCTGCACGATGACGATGCCATCGCTGAACGCAGCGGGTTCGATCAGCGCCGGAGTGTCTTCGGTACTGGCGCCGGTGTAGATATTGCCGGCGCGGTCGGCCATGAAACCGGCCGAAAGCACCACGTTGGGGATCAGGTCAACCACCAGCCGTGCGTAGAGTTCGATGTAGGTGTGGATCGCGCCGATTTCCAGCAGGCCATCTTCGAGCAACTGGCTGATGCGCAGGGACTGGGTGCCGGCGAAGGAGAAATCCAGCTTGCGCGCGATGCCCTTTTCAAACAGGTCCAGGTGCTCGGAACGGCCGACACTGGGCATGATCATGTGCAAATCGTGGAGCTTGGTCGGGTCGGCCTTGGCCAGTGAGCGCGAGAGAAAATCGGCTTGCTTCTGGTTATTGCCCTCCAGCACCACCCGGTCGCCGGGGAGGATCAGCGCTTCCAACGCCTCGACGATTTTGTCACTGGGCAACACTGCCCCGTCTGCGTACTTTTTGACCAGCCCGAGCCGCCGCTGCTTCTCGTCGCGCCGCCGCGTCCAGCGCAAATCGGGGGTGATGGTTGTTGTCATGGTCGCTCCACGGGGTTTGCTGTCGTGGGCTGTACCTTAGGAGTGAATGTGGGGGGCATCAATCAAGCCCGGCGGTGGATCGTTACGGCTAGAGTAACGGAACATCAGTGAATGCTGGATTCAAGCCAAATGAAAATCAAAGGTGGGAGCTGGCTTGCCTGCGATGGCGGTGGGTCAGCTATGAAGGTGTCGGCTGACAGTCCGCTATCGCAGGCAAGCCAGCTCCCACATGTGTTCGGTGGTGTGTGTTAGATAGCGGTTCCAATCAGGGACCGCTTAAGCAGGGCTGACTTGTTCCAGTGCTCTATCGACCAACAGTTGACTCAGCTCTGCCATTTGCTGGATCGCCAACATGCTCGCACGCTGGGCCGGGTCCAGGTCGAAGGCCAAGTTGCAGGTCAGTGCGTTGAGGGAGCACAGGGTTTCACTGGCGTTGGCCAGCAGAGCTTCGGTGTTTTGGTGGGGGTTTACGGTGAAGAGGGGCGGATTAGGGGTAGGTTTGATCATGATGAAGCTCCTAAACAGTTAGTAAGGAGCACCACCGTTCGCTTGCACGCGAATGAGGGTGGCGACCGTGCGCAGGTGTGCAAGACCGGGCCTGTTTAGGACACCCAGCAGGTCCGAAGACCTCCTGCGCGCAGCCGCCATAAAGCAGCAAGCACAAAAAACGCCCGTGGTTGGCTGGGCGTTTGTACGCCTAAACAGTTTCGTCGGACTTGCACGTCCGTGTCACCGTTTTTCGATGACGGGACGAAGACTAGCCGCCATGACTACCCACAACAAGTTCATGCACAGCTCGAAATCTTGCAGGAAAATTCCGAAGGCTGCCTCCTCAAAGCGCCATCACCACCTTGACCGACCCCAAGCCTTCCAGGGCAAAGCTGTGGTACTCGTAGACCTCTCCTTGAATATGAAGAAGTAGAGCGCTTCCCTCATCACTCACCTGAACATCAGGTTTCTTTGTTTTCAGAAAAGGATGAGCAGACACCAATGCAGCGAGTATTTCCTTATCACTCCCCAAATCCTCATGGACGAAGTACCTATAGGAAAAACCCACCGTCGCTCCACCCTGACCGTCTCGAGCACCGTAGATGGAGGTGCCGTTGCCCAAGGAATGCTTCAACACCACTTCATCCAGATCCGGTGCTCCGGCAGACATGATCCAACTGGCGCCGATATAGAGAAGGCAGACGATGAGCAGGCAATTGCGCAATAACGGTCCGAGGCGTTTAGTGGCCTTGGGAAATTGCATATTCAATCCCTCTTCTTATCCAATATTGGTCCCGTGGATCATCACCAAAAGGCTCACCGCCCCACCATGTACCGAAATCCGGGAGTGTCGTTTTTGCAACAGTTTGCGCCACGCCGGCAGCTCGCAGTAATACGTGCTCGGGAATGCCCAACACTGTCCCCGTAGCGCCGTAATTGAAGTTACCAAACGCTTCGTACTCGCTCCCTCTCTTCTTGTAGTTCCAAGGTCCGGCTGCCCGAACCTGGGAGTAAAACCAGGAATAGGCGAATGCCGAGCCGGGTTTGAGGTGGGTGCGTTTACATCGAGAAATCGCCATGTTTTCAAAAATTGAAACATCCGGCGGCATTAGCGGAACAGCCATTTGCGGATCCTTGCAGGCAGTGAGGAGCGCAGAAACTAGCCACTCCACTCAGGCCTGAAAACCCGCTTAATCCAAATGCAGAACCGACCTACAACAACTACAGCCCATTCCGACATGTGAGCGGTCAATCCGCATCATTAGCAGATCCAAAACGGCGAAAAGATACGGTCATCAAAAACAATTTTTAGTCAAGCCAGCTCCCACATTGGATTGACGGTGCTGCGAGGACTCGCGTCATTCCCACCGATGAATAGCCAACACTTCTTCCACTTTGCCCAGCAGCATCGTCGCGCCGTCCATCAACTGTCCAAGCAACGCCTCATCCTCATCCATATATCCTTCATATTCCGCCAGGTTGCGGCGCTCATGACACAGCGCCAATAACCTCACCTGCACCTTGTTCGCGTCGACGGTGTGGATCAGGCATTGAAAAACCAAATAGCGTTTGTCCGAGCGATAACCGCGCAGGCGCAGAGCTGTGAGCGAGATAGCGTGGGCGGCGTTGTATGCCAAGTCGAAACGACTGGCGAAGGCTAATTGCGGGTTACCTGCATCCCTCAACCGATCTCGCGCCGAGCGCATCAGCCCATCACACTCTTTGCGATCCGGCGGCTCAGCCTTCAAGCCACCGCTACGTTGCAGGTTCTCCAGGTTTGCCTTGCTGTCCATCCATGGACTCCTGAGGGTTGCCCCCCATCAGATTGATCTTGTCCTGCTGCACGACCCGCTGAACAAAACTGTTCCCGGCATTCCATTTGCTGGTCCAGTCGTCAGGGGTGTAAAGCGTCGGGTTGATGGTGCGGCCCAGTTGCTCTTCCAGCGGCATGAGTTGCTCCATGACTTCACTGTAGTTGAGGCTTTGGCCGATCAGCATCAGATCTATGTCACTGGATGAGTGCGCCTCGCCCTTGGCGATGGAGCCGTAGATAAAGGCCCAGGTTATCTGCTCCGCGAACGGTGCCAATGCATTGCGCAAGGGTTCGTCCAGACTGAGGGTCTTGCGCACGATGGCCAACAACTCCGAGTAAATCGGGCATTGGGGATTAGCCTGGTAGTGGGTCTGATTGCCTTGGCGCGTCATGCTCAAGATGCCCGCCAACTGCAAACGCTCCAGCTCGCGGGTGAGGCTGCCTTTGCCCACTTGAGCCGAGCGTGCGATTTCATTGGTGTAGAAACTTTGACCAGGCTTGCCGAACAGCAGGCCCAGCACTTTTTGCTGGGTGTTGGTGAAGAGTGCAGTGCTAAGCGGCAAGGTTTGCATGGCAGCGGCCAAAGAGTCCCAAAAAGGGAACGATAGGTCCCTTTTTGGGAACGATCAAGTCATCCGCGACCTGCGGCTACTTTCAGGCTGCCGCACAGAGCCCCTGTGGGAGCTGGCTTGCCTGCGATGGCGGTGGGTCAGCAATGAAGTTGTGGGCTGACAGTCCGCTATCGCAGGCAAGCCAGCTCCCACATGTGTTCGGTGATGCTAGTTAGATAGCGGTCCCCTTTTGGGACTACTCAGGCAGGGCTGACGTGTTCCAGTGCTCTGTCGACCAACAGCTGACTCAGCTC
>NZ_WKDB01000021.1:0-94424 GCF_021606215.1 Pseudomonas sp. PA-5-4B
TCACCCACGTACACAAATGCAACCACACTCGCCGGCCTCACGCATAAACCGCACCCAGGCCGACGGAACCGGCACACCGATGCTGCCGGTGAATTCCATCTCACGCATGCGAGCAATGTTGATCGGGCTGATGCTCACCACCGGCGAGCACTCGGTCAGCCCATAACCTTCAATAATCGGCAACCCAGTGACCTCCTTCCAGCGCTTGGCCACCGCCGTGTGCGTGGCCATGCCGCCAGCAATCACCATGCGCAGGTCAGAGAAATCCCGCGCACAGAACTCTTTGTTTTCGAGCAAGCCGTTAAACAAGGTGTTGACCCCGGCAATGCCGTTGAAACGCTCCTTGCGCAAGATCATCTGCACCCGTTTCACATCCCGTGGGTTGGCAATCAGGATGTTGCGCCCGCCCAGGCACATGAACATCAGGCAATTCACCGTCAGCGAAAAGATGTGGTACAGCGGCAACAAGGTCACGTTGGTTTCCTGCTTGTCCTGGTCCAACTGGTCACCAACCCAGGCCTTGGCTTGCAGCAAATTGGCGATGATATTGCGGTGGCTGAGCATCACGCCCTTGGCGTCCCCCGTGGTGCCGCCGGTGTATTGCAGAAACGCCAGCTCATCGAGGTGCATCGCCACCGGAAAGTGGTTCAGCGCCCGTCCCTGTTTCAACACGTTGTTGAAGCGCACAGCGCCGGGCAGGTGAAATTTTGGCACCTGTTTTTGCACGCGACGCAGGATGAAGTTCATCGCCGCGCCCTTGAAGGTGCCGAGCAGATCGCCAATGGCCGCCACCACCACGCGTTTGACACGGCTGCCCTGCGCGACTTTTTCAAAGGTGTGGGCAAAGTTTTCAAAGATCACCAGAGTTTCGGCTTCGCTGTCCTTGAGCAAATGCTTGAGTTCATGGGAGGTGTACAACGGGTTGACGTTGACCACCACCGCACCGGTCAGGATCGTGCCCAGCAGGCAGATCGGGTACTGCAGGCAGTTGGGCATCATCAGCGCCACCCGGTCGCCCTTTTTCACGCCTTGGCCCTGTAGCCACGCGGCAAATGCCTGGCCTTGCACCTGCCAGTCGGCATAGGTCATTTCGGTGCCGATGCTGACGTAGGCGACCCGCTCGCGGAATTTTTCCAGGTGCTCCAGGAACACCTCGCACAGCGACGGGTAGGCCTCGATACCGGCCTCGATGTCCGCCGGCACGCCCGGCAAGTAGGCGTTCAACCAGACCCGTTCGGTGTGTTCCTGGCTTACAGCGTTCATGGCAGTCTCCTTATTGTTGTTTTTGATCAGGCTATTTTTCGACGATGGCGGTGATGCCCAGCCCGCCTGCTGCACAAATCGAAATCAGGCCGCGCCCGCCCCCGTTTTCATGGATGGTTTTGGCCAGCGCCGCCAGTTGCCGGCCACCGGTGGCGGCAAACGGATGGCCACAGCCCAGGGAGCCGCCATTGACGTTCATCTTGCTGCGGTCGATGGCGCCCAGTGGTGCCTCCAAGCCTAGACGCTCGCGGCAATACTCGGGGTCTTCCCACGCCTTGAGCGTGCACAGCACCTGGGCGGCAAAGGCTTCGTGAATTTCAAAAAAGTCAAAGTCGGCAAACCCCAGGCCCTCACGCTTGAGCATGCGCGGCACGGCATACGCCGGGGCCATCAACAAGCCTTCGGTGCCGTCGACAAAGTTCACCGCAGCGGTTTCGCCGGTACGCAGGTAAGCAAGCACCGGCAAACCCTGTTCGGCAGCCCAGGCTTCGCTGGCCAGCAAGACCACTGAGGCGCCATCGGTCAGCGGTGTGGAGTTACCCGCCGTCAGCGTGCCGTTCTGGCGATCATAGGCGGGCGAAAGGCCGGCGAGTTTCTCCAGGCTGGCATCGGCACGCAGGTTGTTGTCACGCGCCAGCCCGCGATAGGGGCAGATCAGGTCATCGAAAAAACCGCGTTTATAGGCCGCATCCAGGCGCTGGTGGCTGGTGAGGGTCAGCTCATCCTGGGCCAGCCGTTTGATCTGCCAGCGCCTGGCCATTTCTTCGCAGTGTTCACCCATGGACAAACCGGTACGCGGCTCGCCATTGCGCGGCAGCAGCGGTTTGAAAAACATCGACGGGCGCACCTTCAGCAGGGTCTTCAACTTGGCGCCCATGCCCTTGGCGCGATTGGCCGCCAGCAAGGTGTGGCGCAGCGATTCGTTGATGCCGATGGGCGCATCGGAGGTGGTGTCGGCGCCACCGGCGATGCCCACTTCGATCTGGCCGAGCGCGATCTTGTTGGCGACCAGCAAGGCCGCTTCCAGGCCAGTGCCGCAGGCTTGTTGTACATCGTAAGCGGGCGTTTCGGGCGACAACGTGGTGCACAGCAACGCCTCACGCGCCAGGTTGAAATCCCGCGAATGCTTGATCACCGCGCCCGCAGCAAACTCACCCAGGCGCTGGCCGTGCAGGTGATAGCGCTCCACCAGGCCTTGCAGGGCCGCCACCAGCAGGTCCTGATTGCTGTCGTGGGCATACACGGTGTTGGAACGGGCAAACGGGATACGGTTGCCGCCGATAATCGCCACGCGGCGGGTCGGGGCCGGGTTGAAACTGTAGTCACTCATTGATGGCTCTCGTTCCAGATAAATAGCCCGCGCATATGCGGTTTATCACCGGCAACATTGCGCACTTCAAACTCACGGCGCGGCCCGGTCACCGGGCGGCTCCATTGCGCGACCTGGCCGGGCAGGAAGATCGGCAGCTTGAAGTCGCAATGCGCTTGCGCCTGATCCAGCCCGCCCGGCGGTTGTTGCGCCGCCAGTGCGCGGCCCAGGGTCCACATGCCATGGGCGATGGCGCGGCGAAAGCCGAAGATCCTGGCGCCAATCACCGAGGTGTGAATCGGGTTGAAATCCCCCGAGACCTTGGCAAACCGGCGCCCCAGGTCGGCCGGCAGCATCCAGCGCTGGGTGCGCAACAGGCCGTCTTCCTGCAAGGGCAGCGCGTCGTCCCAGGGTTCGCCGAGCGGGTCTTTGACGTCGCGGCGCAGGTACAGGCTGTCGCTTTCCCACACCAACGTATCCGCCGCAAAGGCGCGGGTGGCGATGCTCAGCGCCTGGCCCTTGGGGTGCGCCACCCAGCGCTCGCAGTACACTTCCAGGCGCAGCGCCTGGCCTTCGCGCAAACGCTGGTGCTGTCGAATGCGATTGGCCAGGTGCACCATGCCACTGGCCGGGTACGGAAAGCTCGGCCGGGTCAGCAGCATCAAATGCAGTGGGAACGCTAGCACATGCGGATAGGACAGCGGCACGCCCTGCTCACGGCGAAAACCGCAGGCGCGGCCATAGGCGGCGATGCCAGCAGCGCTCAGCTCCACCGCCGAGCGCACCAGGCGCGCGGTGGGCAGCGGCGGCGGCCCGTCAAGCTTGGGTTTGCGCAGTGCGCGCACGCCGTCCAGCAACAGCTGGGTGCGCGACGGTGGCGGGTCGATGATCTGCGTCACATAGTCCATGGTTCAGGCTCCCAGCAGGCTTTGGCCGCACACCCGTACCACCTGGCCATTGACCCCGCCGGACGCCGGGTGCGCCAGCCAGGCGATGGTCTCGGCCACATCGATCGGCTGCCCGCCCTGGGACAGTGAGTTCATGCGCCGCCCGGCCTCACGGATCATCAGCGGGATTTTCGCGGTCATCTGGGTTTCGATAAACCCCGGCGCCACCGCATTCACCGTGACTTGCAGCGCGGCCGCCTGGGGTGCCAGGCCCTCCACCAGGCCAATCACGCCCGCCTTGGAGGTGGCGTAGTTGCTTTGCCCGAGGTTGCCAGCGATACCGGAAATCGACGACACGCACACAATCCGCCCGCCAGGGTTCAAGCCTCGCCCCTCCAACAGTGCGCTGCTGAGCTGCAACGGCGCTTCGAGGTTGACCGCCAGCACACTGCGCCAGGCGGCTTCGGTCATCTTGGCGATGGTTTTGTCGCGGGTGATCCCGGCGTTGTGCACCACCACGTCGAATGCGCCGTATTGGCTGACATGCGCCTGCAACAGCGCGGCCGCATCGGCTGCGGTGATGTCCAGCGGCAAGGCCGAGCCGTTCACACTGTCGGCGGCTTGAAGCAGCGCTGCCTGGGCCTGGGGCACGTCCACGCACACCACATGAGCACCGTCGCGGGCCAGCACCTGGGCAATTGCCAGGCCAATGCCACGTGAGGCGCCGGTGACCAGGGCACGGCGACCGGCGAAGGGTTTGTCCCAGTTCACCGTGCCCTGGGCGTCCACGGGTTTGTCCAGGCGCACCACCTGGCCCGACACATAGGCCGAGCGGCGCGATAAAAAGAACCGCAGGCTGCTGTCCAGTGCGTCTTCGGCGCCCGGTGCCACGTAGATCAATTGCACCGTAATTGCACGGCGCAATTCCTTGGCCAGCGAGCGCACCAGCCCTTCAAGGGCACGCTGGGCGATGGCCTGGGGCAAGTCCTGGCAATGTTCCGGCGCCGTGCCGAGCACTACCACGCGGCCGTGCTGGCCGAGGCGCTTGGCATTGGCGTGGAAGAACAGGTAGAGCTCGTCGAGTTGTTGCAGGTCGAGCACGGCCGTGGCGTCGAACACCGCGCCCTGCACCTTGACCGTGGACGGTGCCTTGAGGGTTGCCGGCGTGGCGGCGACGGTATCGGTGTCTTTGAAGAGCTGTTGCACCTGCGCACCGAGGCGCCCTGCCCCGGCGACAATCACCGGGTTGGCCAGGCCTTGCTGGCCGCTGCGGTGGCGTTGCAAGGGCAAGGGTTGCGGCAGGCCGATGGCCTGGGCCAGGCGCCGGCCCCAGGGGGAATTGACGAAGGATAGGTAGTTGTCACTCATAAAACATTCTTTCCCTGTAAACCCGATCAACTGTGGGAGCTGGCTTGCCTGCGATAGCGATCTGTCTGATACACCGCTATCGCAGGCAAGCCAGCTCCCACATGGACCGCGTGCTTTCTAGTTGACCGAGGCGTTTTCGCTTTGGCTGTTGCGGCGTTTGGCCTTGGGCTCCAACGCCTGTTGACGCTGCTGCAAAGCCTCCAGCAAGCCAAAATCCTGCGGGAAGTCGTCAACCTGAATACCGTGGTCGGCATATTCCACGTAACGCCCGAGCAAGCTGTCTTCCTCATCACTGATCAGGTCCAGCGCCCGCGCCTTGACCCGCCAGGTGGTAAAGGCCGTGGCGGAAATCGGCATCGGTTCGATCAGGCCCTGCTTGATCGCGGGCTTGAGCCGCGCCTCGATCAGCTCCACCTGCGGCAACAGCCGGAAGCCCAATTCGCCATAGGCGAGCTTGTCGATTTCCGGGCGCGGGATGTAGGAATTGGCCAGCAAGCGGTCGCGGGTTTCGCCGGGGGTTTGCACCACATCGGCCACCTGGGCCAGCAGGCGGTCCGAGGGTTTGTGCTGGGGAATACCGAACGGGAAACTCAAGGCACGCACCACGGCTGCCGCCGGTTTCGACGGGTAGTTGTCGAGTACTTCGGCAAGGGCTTCATGGGCGCGCAGCAATGCGTCCTGGGCCGACCAGTGCACCAGCGGCAAGTCGGCCTGGGGCCGCCCGTCGTCCTCAAAGCGCTTGAGCACGCAGGACAAGATGTACAGCTGCGACAGAATATCGCCCAGGCGCCCGGTGATACTTTCCTTGCGCTTGAGCGCACCGCCGAGCACGCCCATGGACACATCCGAGATCAATGCCAGCACCACCGACAGCCGATTGGCCTGGCGGTAGTAGGACGCCAGCGCCGGGTCGGTCTTGGCCGGTGCGGCAAGCAGCCGCCCGCCTGTCAGCGAATGCACCGCAGCGCGCACGGTATTGGCCAACACGAAACTCAGGTGGCCGAACATCGCGCTGTCGAAGGCTTCCAGGGCTTTGCGTCGATCCGGGTTGTGCGCCGCTTCCATCTCGCGGAACACATACGGATGGCAACGAATCAGCCCCTGGCCAAAGATGATCAGGCAGCGGGTCATGATGTTCGCGCCTTCCACGGTGATCGCAATCGGGCTTTGCTGGTAAGCGCGAGCCAGGAAATTGTTTGGCCCCATGCAGATGCCTTTGCCGGCCACGATGTCCATGCCGTCGTTGACGATCATCCGCGCGCGCTCGGTGACGTGGTACTTGGCAATCGCCGAGATCACCGAGGGCTTTTCACCGGCATCCAAAGACGCCACCGAGACCTTGCGCACCGCATCGCAGGCATACAAATGCCCGGCCATGCGCGCCAAGGGCGCCTGTACGCCTTCGAACTTGCCGATGGGCAGGCCGAACTGCTTGCGCATCGCCGCATAAGCCGTGGTGCCGCGTACCGCGACCTTGCCCAGGCCGACGTTGGCCGACGGCAGCGAAATGGCGCGCCCGGCCGCCAGACATTCCATCAGCATGCGCCAGCCATTGCCGACCTGTTCGCGGCCGCCGATCACCCATTCCAGCGGAATGAACACATCCTTGCCGGTGGTCGGCCCGTTCTGGAACACCGCGTTCAGCGGCCAATGCCGACGACCGCTGTTCACGCCCGGGTGGGAGGTGGGGATCAACGCACAGGTAATGCCCAGCGAACCAGCCTTGCCGAGCAAGCCATCCGGGTCTTCGGCACGAAACGCCAGGCCCAGCACCGTGGCAATCGGGCCGAGGGTGATGTAGCGCTTGTCCCAGGTCACTTTGAAACCCAGCACTTCCTCGCCCTCATGCACGCCTTTGCAGACGATGCCCAGGTCTGGAATCGCCCCGGCATCGGAACCGGCATACGGGCTGGTGAGGGCAAAGCACGGGATGTCTTCGCCGCGTGCCAGGCGCGGCAAATAGTAATTGCGCTGGGCATCGGTGCCGTAATGCAGCAGCAGTTCAGCCGGGCCGAGGGAGTTGGGTACCATCACCGAAATCGCCGCGGCCGAGCAACGCGTCGACAGCTTCATCACCACCTGCGAATGCGCAAAGTGGGAGAAGCCTTTGCCGCCGTACTGCTTGGGAATGATCATGCCCAGGAACCCGGCGTCCTTGGTGTACTGCCAGCCTTCGGGGGACATGTCCTGCCAGACTTGGGTGGTTTCCCAGTCGTTGGCGATGTCGCAGAGGGTTTCCACTTCGTTATCGAGAAACGCCTGCTCTTCGGCGCTCAGGCTGGCAGGCGCGGCTTGCAGCAAGCGCTGCCAGTTGGGCTTGCCGCTGAACAGCTCGGCGTCCCACCACACGGTGCCAGACTCGATGGCTGCGCGCTCGGTGTCGGACATCGCCGGCATGATCGTGCGAAACAGACCCAGGGCCTTGCTGGTCAGCAGTGTGCGGCGCAGCGGCTTGATCGTCATCAGCACGGCGGGCAGTACCACCAGAATGGCCGCGACGCTGGCGCCAAAGCCTGCGACCACATTGAACAGATAACCAAGCGCCAGCCAGACCAGGCCGACGCTCAGCCACAGGGCAGCAGCGGCTTGTCGATAGGCCAGGGCAATCGCGGCGGCGACACCCAACAATAACCAGATAACCATGGGGATACCTCTACTCAATTCAGGGTATGGCATGCGGGTCGCTCGTTCGGGATGAACGAGGGCGTAAAACCACACTACAAACTTGAAAGGACAAATTCAAATTTTGTTTTGAAATTTTTATTTAATGCTTTGAGCAAAAAAATTCGGCCGAACGCGTCAGCCAAAGACCAAGGGATGAAACGCTGCAGGTCGAGCGCATCAAGATGCGCTTGACGCCCTCTCCTGCAGCGGCGCTACTGGATCAGAACTTATAAGTGGCCGACACACTCACCACGTCACCAGACGACTCCGCCGTACCGCTCAGTTGACCAGCACCCAGGCGATCCTCGTTTTTAGTCTTGAGATTGACCTTCTGCACGAATTGGTGGGAATACGCGGCATCAACGGACAGCCCCGGCACCGCCTTGATGTCATAACCGGCGCCAAAGGCGAGGAAGTAGCGGTCCCCATCGGGAATGCGTGGGTCACGTGTGGAGTTGCGGGTAGGTGTCTGGTCATACGCCACACCGGCGCGCAGTGTCAGCTCATCCGTGGCTTTGTAGTCACCACCGATGGATGTCATCCACGAGTTCTTGTAGTTGTAAGGGATCGCGACAATGGTCATGCCGTCGGACTTGAGTGTCAGGTCCTGGAAGGACGACCATTCGGTCCAGGTTGCGCTCATGCCCAGGGTCCAGCGGTCGTTGAATTGGTGCACCCAATCAATCGACGCAGTGGCGGGAATATCCAGCTGAGTGCTCGCGTTAGCACCGTCCGGGAATAGCTTCAAGCCAGGGTAGGCCAATTCCACCAGCGTTTCGCCATTTGGCCCGATGGGGTTGGTCATGGCGTTACGGCCGATAGCATCCGTTTTGAAGTTGTACTTGCCGGTCATCTTGTTCTTGATTTTGGCGTGATAATTCAGACCCAGCGTGTCTCTGTCAGTCGGTTTCCAGACCACACCACCGAACCAGCCCACCGAAACGTTATCCACCTTTACCCGAATCAACGACTCGCCCACGCCGGAAGGAAACGCCGAGCCCCCCAACCCTGGGGAAACAGCGGCGGCGGATAACAAGTCCACGTTCTGGCTGACGAAGCCCTGGCTGCGTTGAACAATCGCACCGCCACCAATGGAGAATTGATCGTTGACCTTGAACGACAGCGAGCCCGTCAGGCCAACCGTCTCGATCTTGGTATCGACAGCAAAATCACGAAACTTCGAGTTTTCATTCCAGGTGGTGCGCATCCCCTGTGGCACTACCTGGCTCAGGCCGAACGCAAAACGGTCACCCATGGGAATCACCAGAAACCCGGTCGGCAGCCATGCGGTAAAACCACCTTGTCCGCCATTATTGTTATTGGGCACCGGATCGCCCATGCTCCCTTGATCATCGAGTACCGGTGTATTGGTCACAGGGTTGCCGGCATAGTCATAGGCCTGGCCGCTGTATTTGATCTTGACGCGTGCGTAGTCAACCGTTTGTTGCGCAATGGTGGAGTCAATAAACGCCATCGCCGCCGGGTTGTTGTACGCGGCACTGGGGTCGTTCTTGAACAGCGAACCACCACCAAAGGCTCGGCCCCAGCCAGGAGCGCCGTAGGTTGGCGTGGAGAAACCGCCCGCGTGTACCGGGGCTGTCGTGATCAACCCCCCGACTAATGCCAACCCGAGCAGTGTGCGTGCATGTTGTTTTTTATTATTCATGTATGACCCCTATTATTATCGCAGCGGCTTAGTCCGGCATGCCTTGTCATTCAGTTAACGATAGACAGTGTTGGCAAAACGATGTCCAGCCGTTCAAGTGTGCAATTACCTGACAAGGCTTGATTAAAAACGGTTAATTGATGTGTTGCGTTATTCCAACTTGCGTAAATCTCAGTTGGCCCGCAATTGCTGCCAGGGATACCTGTTACTGAAAAGCCCACGTCATCCACCCAGGCTGACGTCATCGAGTAGGCGCTCATCCTCCAACTCAACTTAGGCTTCAACAAGCTGCAATAGCCGCCGCCTGTGATTGAAACAGTGCTTATATGAACGCCGGTAAAAGCACTTACATTGCCCGACATGGCAACCCCGCACGTCAGCGATGCGCCAAACGTAGAAGGCGTTCTTATCGTGAGCGTGCCAAATCCGCTCGAGAATAGCCCCGCAGGCGCAAACTCTGCGGCCTGTGCAACCGTTGCAATCCCTATCCAGCCTGCCAGCAGCAAAGTGCTCGAAGCCCGTCGCAATAAACGACTCATAGTCAGTTCCCTCGACCTTCCATTCCGTCAGCAGGAGTCTCTTACGAGACTCCTGCCTTCACGGGTGATCAGCCCTTAACGGAGTGACGCGCTTACGGGTTAACCGACAGTGTTGGAGCCACCACACTCAGGGAAACCACGGTGCAGTTGCCGCTCAGCGACTGGTTGGCAGCCGACAGGGTCTTGGTGCCTGGAGTCCATGCCACAGCGATAGGGGTAGGACCGCAGTTGGTGGCCGGGATCGAGGAGATCTTGTAGCCGACATTGGTCACGGTACCGGTGGTGCCCGTTGCAGCAGTGAGCACCCAAGGCAGGTTGGTCAGGGTTGGCAAACCGCACAGACCGCCACCGGTCAAGGTCGCACCATTGATAGAAGCCACGCCACCGCTAACGTTGCCGGTAAAGGTGATGCCGCAGGTTACCGCAGCACCGAAGGACGAAGGCGACTTCACCACGATGGTGCCAGGGTTAGTCGAGAACGGACCATCCGGGGTGATGGACGCCGCACTGGCCATCGAAGCTGCGCCAAAGCACAGAGCAAAAGAAGTTGCACAAAAGAGGGTTTTCAAGCTTTTCATTGTTTTTCCTCACATGTTATGGCGAGTCAGTTCGCCAGGGGTAATGGCCATGATCGAGAGGTCACGGTGAAACTGCAGAACTTCCCTTTCCAGCCAAATTTCAATACCTATACCGCTACAGTTTTAGAATTCGTTTATTCGACCACTTTGAAGTTCGGCGGCATCTTGATCGACACCGTCTTGATCTTGCAGTCTTCGCCGATTGGCACATTCGTCGCTTCCAACTTGCCGGTGGCGTTATCCCAAGTACCGTCGGCGGTCGACGGGCCGCACTTGCCGCCTAAACCGAAGGCATGCACATCCACGCTGATGTTCGACATCGAGCCGCTTTTAGTGTCTTTGGCAATCAATACCCACGGCAAGTTGATGGCCTCGACGCGGCTGCATTTCAGGCCGCCGTCGAATTCAACTTTATCGACATTCACCGACGCCCCATTGGCCGCGACCTTGCCGGCCACTTTGATGGTGCAGTCGGCGCTGATCAACGCACCCTTGGAAAAGCTGATCGGGCCTTGGGCCGTAAAGGCGCTGCCGGCCGGCTCGATACGCGCAGCCTGGGCTTGTTGGTAAACCATAAGGCCCAGTGCGGCCAGAATGACATGGGCGGTAAAGGTGGCAGGGCTTTGCATGGTGTACGTCCTTCCCTTGAAATTATTGTTGTAGGGTCAAACCACTAACTTGCAATAAAACCGATGAATCCTGGGCGATGAAGGCCTGCGCGGTACACAGACCCCGAGTTCAACCACACAGGCGTTAGTTCAGATTAAAACGGCGTCGCGCTGTTGCTGTACTTCTCCAGATACTTCAACCGCTGTGAGGGTTGAAGATTGGTCAGGGTGATATCCCCGGCATAGTGGTTCAATACACGGTGGTCCATGCGCCGTCGCCATAAGTACGGCACATAGGCCCAGACAATCATGCTGGCGTAACCGTAAGGCAGTTGCGGTGATTCATCAAAGTGGCGCAACGACTGGTAACTGCGGGTCGGGTTGGCATGGTGATCGGAGTGGCGCTGAAGTTGGAACAGAAAGATATTGGTGACAATCCGATTACTGTTCCACGAATGCCGAGGCGAACAACGCTCATAACGACCGTTGGGCAACTTCTGGCGTTTAAGCCCGTAGTGCTCGACATAATTGACCACTTCCAGCAGCGAGAACCCGTAGATACCCTGGATGATCAGGAACGGAATCACTGCCGCGCCCAGCCAGGCAATCATCGCGCCCCACAACACCAGGCTGTACATCCAGGCGCTGAGCACCGCGTTCTTCCAGTGCAAGGCCGGCAGGCCGAGTTTGCGCAGGCGTTCGCGCTCCAGGTTCCAGGCTGACACGGCGCTGAACCACACCGAGCGCGGCAGGAACGCCCAGAAACTCTCACCGAGGCGCGAGCTGGCCGGGTCTTCCGGGGTGGCGACGCGTACATGGTGGCCACGGTTGTGTTCGGTGTAGAAGTGCCCGTAGAAGGTCGGCGCCAGGGTCACTTTAGCCAGGAACACTTCCAGCGGCTTGGGCTTGTGCCCCAGTTCGTGAGCGGTGTTGATGGCAATGCCGGTGGCAGCACCGGTGGACATCGCCATGCCCAGGTAAGTGAACCAGCTGACCGCACCGTGCAACTCAGTACGCGCGGTAATGAAGGCGGCGGTTTTGGCCAGCCCGCTCGACGGGTCCAGGTGGGCGGTGGCGTTCAGCAGACCGCCGCTGATGATCCAGTCGATGCCGCCGGCAGCGAGCCAGCCGGTGATCACCACCGACGAGATGACGAACAGCACACCGGTGTAGACGATCCAGCGGTAGTAGCTTTGGGATTCGAGTTGGTTGACGGCGGATTCGGGTGGGTTGCTGACGTCTTCACCGAGCAGGCCGTCGATCAGCGGGATAAGGCCGAAGATCACCAGCACACCGACCCACCACAGTTGCTGTACGCCGGTGGTAATTGCCAGGGCGCCGGACAGCAAGGGGGTTGCCAGTGGCATGATGCCGAGCCACCAGAGGTGACGCTTGCCGTCGGTCCAGACGGTTGGGCTTGCCATAGTATGATTCATGGCAGCCTCCGAACGAGGCAGGTTGGGTATGCGATAAAAGGCGTTTTTTTCATTATTTTATTCGCTCTTAGGCATTTCAAAAACTGTTTCAAATTACACATTGAAATAATTTTTTAAAATTAATAGCGCGGAATCGTTAGGTCGTCAACTAGTTTCTCGAAGGCTTTTTAACGTGACCGGGCAGTCTCTTTTTCAGCCGTTTGGTCAGGTGTCTAAAGCAGGCATCGACGCCGTTGAACCGCGAGTCGGATTGCACAATCATTTACGCAGCTACTTTCCCAGCTACTTACCCACCAGGGCCAATGGCCGTTGCGCAAGCGGATCGTTTTGCGGCGGTTTGACGCGCTTGGCAATCTGCTCCACCACCGCCACCACACGCTCTGTGGCGGTGATCGGCAGCATATGGCCCCTGCCCTCCACCACTTGCAGCTTCAGCCCCGGCACCTTGCTGGCCAGGGCCTGGCCGTGCTTCTGGAAGTCCAGCACCTTGTCGCGCGCGCCATAGATCAGGCCGATGGGCAAGGTCAGTTGCGGGTAGCGCTTGACCATGTCCGGCAGGTGATCGTTGACTGTGTTGATCTCGGTGGAGGCGGCGTAGAAGTTGTCCGGGCGCATCCCCAGCAGCCCGCCGCCACGGGTGGCGAAGTCCGGTGGCGCGGTATCGGGGGCGAACACGCCCTTGACCACCGAACCTTTGGTCAAAAGCCCCACGGGCAGGGTCAGGGTGTGCGACACCCAACGACGCAACCAGGCCGGGCGTACGGCCAGTGACAGGAACACCAGCGGCAACAGGCGCTGCGGGTGGGTCAGCGGCGCAACCAGGACCAACCCGGACACCGCATGCGGATGATCAAGCGCCAGCGCCAGGGCAATTGCACCGCCAAGGGAATGCCCCAGCACCAGCGGCTTATCCAGGTCGAGGGTCTTGATAAACGCGGCGATTTGGCGGGCCTGGGCCGGCAGGTCTGCCGCCGTGTGTGCGCCCCGGCTGGAATAGCCGGAGCCCGGACGGTCCAGCGTAATCACCCGAAAGCGTTCACGTAATTGCCCGGACAACGCATAGGTGAGGTTGCGACTGCTGCCCATCAGCCCGTGAATCATCACCAGCGGTGGGCCTTTACCTTCTTCGACATAGTGAAAGCGCTCGCCATCGACCTCGACGAAACGCCCGTTGATCGGAACGGTGGTTTCTATACGCCGTGTCATCCAGGCACTCAAGCCCCACAGCAGCGCACTGGCGCCCACCAACACACCCGCAGCAACAACCCATTCAACCGCCATAGCTCGGTCCTCTGCTTCCCTGCTGCTGCTCCCTGACCGGTATTGGTCAAGGCCTCAGCCACCGTCCACACCCTGGACCCGGACTTGCTGCATAACGTGCGCGTCTGTCGGACAAGGCGCACATTGCGAACAAGGTCCTAGCGTAGGCGATATTTTCAGGTAGATTATTTAAAATCTTTTTTAAAATAATTAATTCATTTTTTCTTTGCAATGGTGTTCTATCTAAAAGACAAAACAAAAACAGGAGCACATCTGATGCCCATGAGGGACAGCCTATGAATGCCCACAGTGATTCCATCGACATCGCCATCATCGGTTCAGGTTTTGCCGGCCTGTGCATGGCGATCAAACTCAAGGAAGCCGGGTTTACCGACTTCTTTATCGCCGAGCAGGCCGACACCCTGGGCGGCACCTGGCGTGACAACCACTACCCTGGCTGCGCCTGCGACGTGCAGTCCCATGTGTATTCGTATTCGTTTGCGCCCAACCCCAACTGGACGCGGCAATTTGCGCCACAGGCGGAGATCCGCGCTTACCTTGAGCACTGCGCGCAGCGGTTCGGGCTGGCGCCCTATTTGCGCTTCGGCATGGGCCTGCAACGTGCGGTGTTTGATGAGCAGCAGCAACGCTGGCAACTGAGTTTCAGCGATGGCCGCAAGATTAGCGCGCGGGTGTTGGTGTCGGGCATGGGCGGCCTGTCACGCCCGGCGTTGCCGGATATTCCAGGGCTGGACAGCTTCAAGGGCAAACGCTTTCACTCCCAGCACTGGGATCATGACTATTCGTTGAAAGGCAAGCGCGTGGCGGTGATCGGCACCGGCGCCAGTGCGATCCAGTTCGTGCCGCAGATTGCCCCGCAGGTGGCGCACCTGGACCTGTTCCAGCGCACGCCACCGTGGATCATGCCCAAGCCGGATCGCGAGATTTCAAGGCTCGAACGCTGGGCCTTCAAACACCTGCCGTTTACCCAACGCCTGGTGCGCGGCGCCTTTTACTGGGCGCTGGAAGGCCGCGTGGTGGGCTTTGCCCTGCACCCGCGGCTGATGAAGATGGTGCAGAAGATCGCCCTGCGCCACTTGCGCAAACAGGTGGCGCGCCCTTCCCTGCGCAAAACCCTGACGCCGGACTACACCATCGGCTGCAAGCGCGTGTTGATCTCCAATGACTACTACCCGGCGCTGTCACGCAGCAATGTCGAGGTGGTCACCGACACGGTGCTGCGCATCGAAGCCGATGGCGTGATCACCAGCGACGGCATCAAGCACCCGGCCGACTGCCTGATTTTCGGCACCGGCTTCCAGGCCACCGACCCGCTGCCCCGCGACTGCATCATCGGTCGCGACGGTGTCGACCTGATGGACGCCTGGCGCGACGGCGCCCACGCCTATAAAGGTACGACGGTGCCGGGTTATCCCAACCTGTTCCTGATTGTCGGGCCTAACACGGGCCTGGGGCATAATTCGATGATCCTGATGATCGAGGCCCAGGTCAGGTACATCCTCGATGCGCTCAAGCACATGCAGCACCAGCGCATTGCCACGGTCGAGGTCAAACCTGCCATCGAACAGGCTTACAACCAGCAACTGCAGGACAAGCTCAAGCGCACCATCTGGAACACCGGTGGTTGCCAAAGTTGGTACCTGGACCCGCGCACCGGCAAAAACACCACGCTGTGGCCCGGATCGACCTGGCGTTTCAAGCAAATCACCCGGCACTTTGCCCTCAAGGACTACCTCGCCAACCCGTTGCCGGCCTCCGCGCCGCGCGCGGTTGTGGCCCCGCAACCCACTGCAGAAGGCAGCCTGTCATGAAGTCATTCAATGGCCGCGTGGCGGCAATCACCGGCGCAGCCTCCGGCATGGGCCGTGCCCTGGCCCTCGCATTGGCGCGCGAAGGTTGCCACCTGGCGCTTTCGGACAAGAACAGCCAAGGCTTGGAACACACCCTGGCGCTGATCAAGTCTTCAACCTTGTCGCCGATCATGATCACCACCCACGTCGTCGATGTGGCCGACCGCCAGGCCGTGCAAGACTGGGCCGCACGCTGCGCGGCCGAGCATGGCCAGGTCAACCTGATCTTCAACAATGCCGGCGTGGCGCTGTCGAGCACCGTCGAGGGTGTGGACTATGCCGACCTTGAGTGGATCGTCGGCATCAACTTCTGGGGCGTGGTGCATGGCACCAAGGCGTTTCTGCCGCACCTCAAAGCCAGCGGCGAAGGGCATGTGATCAATACTTCCAGCGTGTTCGGCCTGTTTGCCCAGCCGGGCATGAGCGGTTACAACGCGACCAAGTTTGCCGTGCGCGGCTTTACCGAATCGCTGCGCCAGGAGCTCGACCTGCAAGGCTGCGGTGTGTCCGCCACCTGCGTGCACCCCGGCGGCATTCGCACCGATATCTGCCGCAGCAGCCGTATCGACGCGAACATGACCGGCTTTCTGATTCACAGCGAGCAACAGGCCCGCGCCGACTTCGAAAAACTCTTCATCACCGACGCCGACCAGGCCGCCAAGGTGATTTTGCACGCCGTGCGCAAGAACAAGCGCCGCGTGCTGATCGGTCGCGACGCGTATTTTCTCGACCTGCTCGCCCGGTGCCTGCCGGCGGCCTATCAGGCCCTGGTGGTGTTCGCAAGCAAGCGTATGGCGCCCAAACCGCGCACGCCGGTGTTCGAAACCAACGACGAAACCCGACTCTGAACAGGAGCACGCACCATGCTGCCGATCCGTCGCGATATCCGTTTTGCCTTGCCTGCCGAGCGCATCAAGGACTGGCACGAACAAGGCCCGTTCATCACGCACTTTTTCAACGCGTTGTCGCTGCTGTTTCCCCAGGGCGAGCTGTTTTTCATGGACAGCGTGCGCCACTACCGCCAGCGCATCGACGACCCGGCGTTGAAGAAAGAAATCCAGGGGTTTATCGGCCAGGAAGCCATGCACAGCCGCGAACACGTGGCCTACAACGATCACTTGCAAGCGGCCGGCCTGCCGGCGCACACCCTCGACAAGCGCCTGAAGTTCTTCCTCGACCTGCAAAAGAAACACCTGCCACCGTCGTTCAACCTGGCGGTGACCATCGCCCTGGAACACTACACCGCGATGCTCGCGGAAATCCTGCTCAGCGACCCGTCGCGTTTTGGCGAGTCACTCAAGGGCTACCAGCAGATGTGGTACTGGCACGCCCTTGAAGAAACCGAGCACAAGGCCGTGGCGTTCGATGTGTGGAACACCGTGATCAAGCCTGGGCCGATGCGCTATCTGTTGCGCACCGGCACCATGTTGACCACCACGCTGCTGTTCTGGCTGGTCGTGTTTGATTTCCATGTGCGCCTGCTGTTGGCCGACCGCAAAGCCGGTGGGCACCTGAAGGGGTTCTGGCGCATGCTCAAGTTTCTATACGGACCCAAGGGCGTGTTCCCACGCATGCTGCGGCCGTGGTTGCACTATTTCAAACCGGGCTTTCACCCCTGGGACCATGACAACCGTGCACGCCTGGCGGGTATCGACGACCTGGTCGAAGCGATTGAACAAACCCGGCGCGAATACGCGTCCGCCCACGCTTAAGCCTGAGCCGCCGCACGTCTGCGGACAAAGCCCGGTAGCAGGTCGCCGGGCAGCGCCTTGCTGAAATACCAGCCCTGGATAAACAGCTCGGTGCCGGTATTCAAAAAGGCCAACTGCTCGGCGGTCTCCACGCCCTCGACCACCACGCCCAGGTTCAGCGCCTCACAAAAGCGCAACATGCCGGTCAACACCTGGGCGCCTTTGGGGTCGCGCTGGGCCACCACGAAACTGCGGTCGATCTTGATAAAGTCCACCGGAAACTGATGCAGGTAACTCAAGGCCGAAAACCCGGTGCCGAAGTCATCGATATACACCTTGGCGCCGATCGCCTGGAGCCTCTGGATGGTCTGGCGGGTGGCCTGGACATCACCCACCAATGCATCTTCGGTGATTTCCACCGAGATCTGGCCACAGGCCTGGGCGAGGATCTCCACCAGGCGATCGCCATAGCCTGCGTGAGTGAGCGTGGCGCTGGAAATATTGATGGTCATGGGCAAGGCAAAGCCGATCTTTTGCCACTTCTGATATTGGCGCACGGCCTGGGACGCCACCCACAGATCAACATCCGGCATCAACCGCGCCTGGGCCAGCCATTGCAGGAACTCCCAGGGTGAATGCACCGTGCCCTGGCTGTCCCGCGCGCGCATCAGCGCCTCACAGCCGGTGCACAGGCCGGTGCGGGTCGAGACTTGCGGCTGGAATTCCAGGTAGAACTCGTAATCGCTGATCTGCTGGATACGGCTCAGTTCGACTGCCTGACGGGCGGCCGCCTTGTGGGACGCCAACACCGGGTCCAATTCCAGCAGGCGGCCTTTCTCTTCGAGGCCACGGAAGGTCATGTCCAACGACTTGAGGTACACCGTGCCACCCTCACTGGACTGGCGATGAATCGCGCGCACATACGGCGCATACACCAACGTGCCCAGCCCCAACAGCACCACTTGCAGCACCACCGCCGCCACGTCGCCGTGAGTGCTGAGGTAGGCATTGAGCAGCACTGGCGCGGTAAATGGCACGCTGGCCACCGCCGGCGATACCCAGCCCAACTGCACCACCGTCAATGCCAGCAGGGTGTTGAACGCCGGCACCAGCAGAAACGGGATAAACAAGCGTGGGTTAAGGATGATCGGCAAGCCGAACAACAGCACTTCGCTGACATTGAACAACGACAGCGGCAGACTGGCCATTGCCAGCAAACGCATGGTTTGGCTTTTGGAAAACAACAGGATCGCCAGCAGCAAACACAACGCCCCGCCCGACCCACCGATAAACGCGAAAGAACCGAGCAGGCCACTGTTGAGCAGGTACTTGACCGGTTCACCCGCCGCCAGCGCGGCGCCATTGAGCACTACGGCCTGGTCCAGTACATCAAACAGCGGCTGCATGGCGTACACACCGTGAATGCCGAAAAACCACAGCAGCGAATTCATCAAGGTCACAAACAATCCGCTGCCATACGGCGTTTGCAATGCATCCAGTACCTGCGGCCCCTGTAGCTGCGCCACATAGGGAATCTGCAACATCAACGACAACACCACCACCAGCAACAGCGCTGTAATCGCGCCGGGCACCACCATGTTGATGGTGCCGCGCAGGTTGTGGCCCACCAAGTCTTCGTTGACCAGCCGCGTCCAGCGAAAACGGTGCAGCCAGGCGATAGTCGGCACATTCAACAGCGGCGAAGCGATGGCGATAAACAATACAAACGTCGCCGATGCTCGCGGGTAGTCGCGCAATACAAAGGTGGCGATCACCACGTGGGCCAGGCACAAAAATGCCACTGGCAATTGTGGCAGCCGGTGCTGGATGGCGAGCATGTAGCCAATCGATGCCGCCACCAGCAGCGGGATCACCGAGCTGATCTGGTTATGCAACCCCGACAGAAAGGCCACCACCTGCGGATCGAAGCCCAGCACCTTGGCGCATTCAGCCAAGATCAGGAAACCGGCAGACACCAGCAGGCACGGCAGGATCCACAGCAAGCCTTCACGGATGGCGCGCAATGATTCGGTACTGGCCAAGGCCGCCAGGCGTTGGGTGAGGAAAAGTTTGAACAGCGTTTGCGCCATGCCCCGTCCCTCTGCCCGTATCGCTTTCTGCCCATGCTTGGCAGTGCCCAAAAATCCCATGTAACGCTACACGGCCACCTACCGGTAGCGAAAGGCTTTTGCCGCACTACAATTAATTATTCAGAATTAATTTCAGATTGCGCGGTGTATCGGGGCCGTCAGGTCAGCCCTCAAACCCGTTTTCTCGATGCCCAGGCCAGCGACCCTGCCCGCCTACGTGGCGATTGCCCGCCAGCTGATTGCAAAGCCTTGTGCGTGACCCCATCTATTCACTTCATCCCATCAGGAGTAAGCCCTTGTCAGAACCCGGTGATAACCACCAGCGCGCCCTGGACCGTTTCTTGAATGAACACCCCCAGGTGGCGACGCAACTGGATACCCTCAACCCTCTGGCCGCCCAAGCCAAAGGCGAAACCCTCGCGCAGTATCGCGCCGAGCGCTTGCATGAAGCTTTCGAGGCCGAGGCTGAGCGCCAGAATCTGTTTGCCTGGGAGCTGACGCTCAAGTTGACGGCCGAGTCGGCTGAAACTTTTGAGGCTCAGCGCCTGGAAGTGCATAAAGAAGTCGCCCAGATGGCGGGGTTGGGGTGGGAAGAGTACTGCCGGCTGCATGAATTGGCTGGGTAGGTCATGTGAGAGCTGGCTTGCCTGCGATGGCATCAGCTCGGTGCACCTGACACACCGAGATGGCTGCATCGCAGCGGTGCGACGATTCGACAAGCCAGCTCCCACAGAACAGCCGATACACAGCGTAGGCCAAATCGATACCTTGGCAGGCACCCATAGCTACCTGAACCAGCGCCATCGACAACGCGCCATAACCTCGCCCAACGCCTCCACGCTGATCGTTCGGCGCTCAGGATCCATCGCCAACGCCAAGCGCAAGGCTGGCCAACACGCTGCGGGCAGCTGCCGGGGGCGCTCCAGCCGCTCAGTGGCCCGACGCTCGCCCAAGCGTTTGCCATGGGCCAACTCATACACCACACACGCCACCGCATACAGATCAGCACTCGCCGTCAATGCACCGCCCGCCAACAACTCCGGCGCAGCATAAGCCGGTGTCCAGGCATTAAAACGATCACGACTCACACTCGCCAGCCCTGCCATCGCCTCCGCCGTCGCCTGCCCGAGGCCGAAATCGAACAAACGAATGCCCTCTTCACCCACCATGATATTCACCGGCTTCACATCCCCATGCAGCACACCTTGACGATGCACATACGCCACAGCATCCAGCAGCTGCACAGCCAGAGGCTGCAACTCACGCCACGGCAAGCCATCGGGACACTCCAGCAGCAGCCGGTCCAGGGTCATACCGTGCATTAACTCCATGCTGAAAAACGCGATCTGGCTGCTGATATCCACCTCAAACGCAAACATGCGTACCACGCGCTCATGCTGCAGGCTGCGGGTCAGGGCAAACTCGCTGTAGAGCAGCACATGTGCATCGGGCGCCAGGCGGAGATTCTCACCGAGCACCTTGATTGCCACGCTGGAACAGGGCTCGCCAAACTGCTCATGCAGCAGGTCGCGCGCCCGGTAGACCACACCCATGCCGCCCGAGCCCAACACGCGCTCCAGGTGATAACGCCCCGCCAGCAAGGTGGGCATGCCAGGTGCCGTGGTCATACGCGCACCACCACGGCCGTCAGGTCATCCCGCGCCGGCCCGCGTAGCGCCGCCGTGAACAGCCGCGCCACCACCTGTTGCGGCGTACCACTGTCCATGGCGCAGCCCAGCTCGGCGTGCGTCATCGCCTGGTACATACCGTCACTGCACAGCACAAACACATCGCCTGGGTGCGCGCCCAACTCCAGCACCTCGAGTTTCAGCGGGTGCCGCGCGCCTACGGCGCGGGTCAATGCCCTGGCGTCGGGATGCGCCTGGGCCTGCGCCAGGCTCAATCGCTGCTCATCCATCAATTGGCGCAGCAGTGAGTGATCGCGCGACAGCTGATACAACCGCCCGCCTCGCCACAGGTAACAGCGGCTGTCCCCCGCCCAGATACACGCTGCGCGCCGGCCCTCCAGCAGCAGGACCACCACGGTACTGCCCATCCTGTCGTCGCGACCTGCGGCCGGCGGTGAGGTGTTATCCCCCCAACACTGATTGAGCCGTTGCAGGCATCGCCGCACCGCATCGATGCGCTGATCGAACGTACCGTGGACCGGCAACGCGGCAAGGCTGTCGACCACCCATTGGCTGGCCCTGTGTCCGGCCCGGTGGCCGCCCATACCGTCGGCAACCGCCCAGCAACCTTGTTGGGGGCAGTCGAGGAACGCATCTTCGTTGCGCTGCCTGGCCTTGCCACGTTGAGTACGTGCCGCGCTGTTTGCGGCGGCTTGCGGCGCGGTCACAGCCGCTCCGGCAAACGGAACGTGCGCCACGTGTCCATCTGAAACGGGCTGGGTGTGCGCTGGCTGACCAACAGGTAATTGGCACGCAAACCAGCGAGGTCGGACTTGAGTATCTGCGCATCGCGCCCACTGGCGGGCTCGCTGTGCAGCAAGTCAAAAAACCGGAACAACGACCAGGCCCCGCTGTTCTTCTCGATGCCCAACGGCCGCTGTGCACCTCGTTCCAATACCAGGCTGCTGCGACCATTTTCCACCTCGCTGGGCCACTGGAACGTCACAGGCACAATCGGCCCATGACGGTACTCCAACTGCTGACCGCCAAAGCTCAACACCGCGCGGCTGACCGCCTGATCCAGGCTATAAGGTGCCAACGTAAATCGAACCGACAACTCGCCTGGGTCGCCACCAAAAAAACCACGGCGGATGGTCTGCGCTTTGCCGAGTTGCTCCAGCAGCGCGCGCGACATTGGCAGGCTCTGGCCTTCCAGGCCGCGCAAGCGATAACGCCCGCCGTCGGCGCTGATAAACGGGCGCAGGTAGGTTTCATGGAACCTTGCCAGCACGCCCTGGGGTTTAAAAAACTCCTCGAAGTCGCCCAGGGCCACGTCGCTGCTGGCATGGGCATTGAACGGGTAACGCTGGCGAATAGCCTTGGCATACAGGCTATACACCTCGCTCTGGTAGCGTTGGTTCACATGCGTATAGGCCTCATCGAACAAATGCCGCCAACTGTCGTCGGCAAGGCCCTCGACCCAACCTTTGAGCGGCAGCGGCAAACGTGCGGCAATATCGCGTAACTGTCCCAACCCAGGTTGTTGCCCTTCCATACGCCGTTTCACCATCTGGAAAGCCGCCTGCTCCGGTGACCCTTCGCGGTTCAGCGCTGCCATTTGCAGGTGCACAGCATCAAGCTGGCGCAACGCCTGGGTCAGTTGCTCACCCGGGTTTTGCTGCTCATCAAGCAGTTGATGCAAAGGCTCGAAACGGCGTTGCAAGGCGCGTCTTGCAGCGTCATCGCCTGTGGGCTTGGGCAAAACACCCGCGCGTACACGGGCAGCCATCGACTGAGCGATAGCCGCCACGTCACCGGCCTCGTGGGGCACCGCTGACATCGGGTCATCAGTGGATAGCAAACGGGTATTTTCACGCACCTGCTGTAACAACAACACCAGTGGTGATTGCGCCGAGGTGAGGCTCGCCAGTTGTTCGGCGTCCTGGCGCAGGTTTTCGGTTTCGCGTAATCGGATCTGGCCCAGGGCCTGGCTCCACGCGTCGGCGTACTCGCTGAAATAGCGCTGTTCGAGCTCGACTATCAACCGGCGCAATTCCATCGCACTGAGGTCAGTCGCCTGCCCCAGCACCCAATTGTCCAGGACAATCGCGTTAACCAATCGCGGGCCTTGCTGGTCGAAATACTGCACATAGCGCTTGCTGTAAAACCCGGAAATCGGTTGGTCCAGCGCCATGAACACAGTGCCGTCGGTGAGACGGCTGGGCTCCAGCGTGTGCGATTGCTCGCGCAGCACGCGATATACCACGTCTGCCAGCGACTCTCCGCGCAGCACCTGGCGAGCCTGGGCGACCAGTTCATCATTGAGTGGCGCGGCAAAAGGTTGTTCAAGCAGCCGGCCGAAGTGCTCACTCAGGCGCGCCTGCGTCGAAGCCTCACCGGCATAGCGCTCGGACCACCGAGTCGCCACGCGCTCCGCCAGCCACCCGGCATCACGTCGCTCGCGCAGATTGAGCATCAGGTAGGCGCGCAGGTTATCCAGTAACCGTTCGCGATCCCCAAGGCTCGACCGCACCTGTTCTTCGAGCAGCGAAGCGACCTGGGCGACCATTTGCTGCAGGGCGTCGTTGTAGGCACTGACCAACGGTGGTCGGCTCACTTCACCCTGAAACAGTCCGGCTCTCTCCAGCACGCCGGCCTCTGACACCGGCGGAAACACCCGGGTGGCCGCCAGGCGATTGTCCAGCAATGTCAGTAACCCCAACGTATGGTCCGCATCGTCCGGGGCTGGCGTATTAACTTGACCTAACTGCGCCAACAGCTCCAGGCGTTGGTGGTTGATCCCATAGCTGTGCACCCAGAGCATGCCCGCCGCACCGATGACCAGTGCTACGGCGCTCGCCCATCCCGCCTGCTGCCAACGAATGCGTCGGTGCTCCTCGGCGTGCAGCCCCGCAAGATCGGCCTCGGCGAAAATCACCTGGTTGAAAAGACCTTGGACAAAGCGTTCGTGCCGCTCACCGGCACAGGTCAAATAGAAACCTCGCAACCCCTGGATGCGCTGATTGCGATGGGCGCAGAACGCAACTTCGATAAACAGGCATAAACGCTCACCGATGCGTGCCACCTGGGGCACAAAACCCAGCATCCAGCCACGGCGCTCGACATTGCGCTCCTGGTGCAGGCGCTGCACCAGTTCGCCACTCAGGCGCTGCAGCAACGTTTCGAACACCTGACGCACCTGCGCCATAGGCACACCCGTGTGGCTGCCAGTGATCAGCTCACCGAGTACGCCCTCTGCGGCGCTGTCGTGCGGCGTATCAAAAAACGCGGTAAAGCCTGGGATGTGGTCAGCGTGGGTCAGCACCAGATAAACCGGAATATCGATATGCAGCGTCTGCTGGATATCTTGTAACCTGGAATGCACATGCCGTGCATGGCGCTCCAGATCATGCTCATTGCTGCCCAACAGGGTGTCCACCGACAACGTCACCACCACGCCGTTGAGTGGACGTACTCGCCGCCTGGACTTGAGCAGCCCGAGTAATGTTGACCAACCTGCGGCATCGACCGCGCGGTCGGGCTGGTCCAGGTAGCGTCCGGCACTCTCCATCAGGACGCCCTGATCGGCGAAGAACCAGTCACAGTAGGCGGTGGCCCCTGATGATGCGGCTTGAAGGTGATCCGGCGGGCGCTGCAAGCCATTCGCTGCCAGCAAAGCGCTCTTGCCGCTGCCTCGCTGTCCGATCAACAAGTACCAGGGCAGTTCGTTGCGTGAGCGCACGCTGCGCCCGAAATAGTGGCGAGATGTTTTCAAGGTGTGCAGCGCGTCCTTGAAACGGGCGCGTACCTGTTTGCGCTCATCCTCTACCAGCCCCGGATGCTGACGGTCGGCCCGGCTTTCGTCGGTTTTGGACCTTGCGCTGTGGCGTGCGCCCGCAATGACCATCGCCAGCCCCCATAGCAGAAACAGCCCGCTGATAGTCACGAGCCGAGCCGTAGCACCTTGCCAGAACCGGTGGTCATCCACCGCCAGCACAGGCCCGAAAAACCACACCAGGCACGCGCTGGAAAGCACCAGCAACAAGCTCCATACCCAAACGATGCGCAGCAGGTTACCCGCGCCCTTGAAGAATGCGTTCATTCAATGTTCCCAGCGTTACAAGGGCGTCGGAGTCAGTTCCGGCGCCGAAGATTGAAAGGATTGCAATGCATGGGCTCGCTCCTGCTCCAGTACCCAGGCAGTTGCCGAATACATCGCCAGCAAAGCGATCAAGCCCAACGCCACACACCAGGTTGCGGAGAGTGTGCGCAGCCGTTTGCGGCGTGCCGGCTCCGGTCGGGGAACAGAGGCGGACACAGACACCGGGTCGCCACGCACGTGTCTTATCTGGCGATACAAGGCGTCACGGACGCCCTCAAGCTCGGTCACGCCGCGCTCCATGACCCTGTATTTGCCTTCAAAACCCATCGACAGGCACAGGTACATCAGTTCCAGCATGGCCAAGTGCTTTACGGGGTCGCGAGACAGTCGCTCCAACAGCTGGAAAAACTTTTCGCCGCCAAAGGTTTCGTTGTGAAAACGGCTCAGCAGACTGATCTTCGACCAGTCGCTGCGACTTCCCCACGCCGTGGTGACTACCGCTTCATCAACGACGCTGCACAGCACATAGCGAGCAGCAATCACCTGAGCGCTTTCCATGCCTTCATGCTGGGCGCGGACCTCGAAGCGTGTGAGGCTTGCGGCCAGGCGCTCATTGAGCGTCTGCAGGTTTTCCCGACCGCTGCTGAGTTTAAGTTCAAGCACCTCGCACATCAGTTCCCAGGCCGCTGTCACCAGCGGGTTAAGGCCCACGTTGAAACGTTGAGCGCCCTGCACAGCGGCGGCGTAGACCATGCGGTCTTCCAACTGTTCAAAACGCGGTGGCGAGGGAAAGTCCGTCACCGGGCGCTGTACCGGGCCGTGGCCGTTACGATCCAGCAACACGGTTTTTTCATCCAGCGGGTAATCACTGTCCATGTTCATGCTGTTCAATTCCTGATAGCCCAGAAGGTCAGTTCCAACTCGCTGAACTCGCCGCCGACATGGAACGCAAAACCACCCGATTGCTCCAACTGCGCGATATCCCGGGCACTGAGTTCGAGCATGAAATAGGTTTTACCGGAATGAAAAGGGATCTGGCGGGGCGCCACCGGCAGTGGTTTGACCTTGATGCCCGCCAGGTGCAGGTTGACCAGTTCGCGGATGCGCTCTACGGGACCGATTTTCAGATGGGCCGGCAAACGATGGCGCAGTTCTTCCGAGTCGCATTGAGCCGCGACTGCCAGGATGAATGTCGCGGTGCCCAGCAGCTTGAGATCGGCCACTGGGCAGACCATTACCCCATACTGGCGCTGTTGCAGTACCAGCTCCAGGGCATGCTGCTCAAAGACCATCGACAGCACTGTGCGCAACCCCGCCATCAACCCACGAAAACTCGTGCCCTGGTCGCCGTGGAGGTAGCGCACCTGCTGGGTGGCACGTTTGCTGTCGCTGGCAAACGTCGCCAGTTCGCCCAGTATCGACAGCATCTCGCGGAACAACGCCTCTGAACGCACTTGCGCCTGCACCAGATAATGGCGCAACACCGGCTCGGTCCGATTGATCAGTTGCAGCATCAAAAAGTCCGCAATCTGCGCACCCGCCGTGGCGCCATTGCCGCCCATCCGCTCAGCAATCGCATCCCCCCGGCTGGCGAGCAGGCTGATCACTTCTTTGAGGCAGGACGAAACAAACCCCGAGCCCTGCACATAAATAAACGTCGGGGCAAAATCAGGCTCCATACGCAGCCCCTCTTCAGCAGAGCATTCCAGCACCTGGGCAATCTTCAGCTTCACGTAGACCTCATCCCCCGGCTGCTCACCCAGCAACAGGCGCAAATCCGGCCGTGCGCAACTGATCTGGCAACGAGCGTCCCGGCCCGCATTGGAGTCCGCCACTTCAATGTCACAGGCGATGTAGCGCGCCAACACCTCCGGTGCCTCCTGCGTGCGGGTTTCAACCTGATTGCCGGTCGTCATCGGTAACGCCAGGTACACCGATTGCCTACCCGCGTTGGCCGGCACCTCCAGCACCAGTGGCGCCATGGCGGTGGTCAACTCGAAAAGACTGCCGTCCGGCAAAACGCCACTGGCTTGATTGACCACCAGCTTGCCCAGGTTCAGGTATTGCAGGTCGATGTCCAGGCTCAGGAAACCCCAGGCATCACTGCCCAGCAAGCGAGTTCGATTAAGCTGCTGATGGTAATAACGGTCGTTATGTTGCAGGTGCTGGGGGCGCAGCAACATCCCTTCCTGCCAGATGACTTTATGAGCCTGCATATCAGTTCTCCTCCAGGCTGGCGAGCGGGTCGCCAGCACGGATACCCGCCTGGTCAAGCACCAGGTGTGCTCTTGTGACTTGCTGTGGCGCCAGCGCCAGCACCCATCGCCATTGCACATGGGGTAAATCGCGGTACGCCGCAATGATGCCCACGTAACGGCTTTGCGGTTCGCTCCTGAGTTTGAGGGCCACCTGCTCGCCGGGGCGCAGCTCCAGCTCCTCGCTGCTCACCCAGTCTTTGGGCAGCGCCTGCTCGGCATGCCCATACAGGGTAAAAAAATCTGCGTTTTCGAATGCCACTGGATGCTTGAGTTCAAACAGCTGCACCACCACCGGCGAGGGGCGCCCATGCAGGTCGGGGTTCACTTCGTCACTGGCGGCCAGCGTCAAGTCGAGCTTGGTCAATGTGGAAAACGGTGACAGGTTGCTGCAACCACCCAGCAGCACCAATACAACCAAAAGAGGCAGGGCGACACGGGTCATGGGCATCCTCCCGAAGGTGTGGCAAACAACGCCGAGGCCAGGCGTACCTGCTCCTCATAGGCCTTGGAAAAGTTGCCGCGCAACAGGTCCGTATTCGATGCATTTTCTTCGACCACTCGTTGATAGTGGCGCTGGTAGGCCCGCCAATGCGCCCTGTCGGCAAAGAACCTCGGCACCTTGTCATCGCGCTCAAAACTGGCCAGCAAGTGACCGGGGGCAAACGTCGCCAACGAGGTGCGCAGCGCCGTGCGGCATGCAACGAGCAGCGCGATCTGATGCACTTGCATTTGCCGGTACACCTGCGTAATGGCCGCTTCGGCGCAGGGTTGCGCCAACTCGCCCGTGCCCAGCAACGACGCCAACGCAGAGTCAATGCACAGGCTGTCTTTCAACGCGTTCGGACGTTTGATCAAGGTGCTCGCGTCCAGGTCCAATTCGTTGTGCAGTTCGTCGTGAGTGCGCAGGTTCTGTTGCAACCCATCAATCGCGTGCCTGAGTAAACCCGCAACCTTAATCGCCAACGCCTCGCGGCCAGCGCAATCGAGCGCATGCGCACTGACGCCCAACGCTTTGGCGAACTGCGCCCAGAACACTTCGTAAGCCTCGGGCGCCTGCGAGTCAGGCAAGACAGGTTCGACCCTCTCTACCAAAACGTCTGCCTGTGCAGGTAAGGTCAGGTAGTCGCGCTCAACACCGTCACCAGACATCCAGGCACTCGGTGCCTCTTGCACGTCGTTCAAGGCGTCCAGTTCGCACGGCGTTGCGCCGTGCATCGACTGGCGATCCCATTCTTGAACGGGGTCCAGGCCCAGGTAAGCATCATCGGGTATCACCCCGCCCGCAGTGGATAATGGCTGGCAATGCGACGCCACGCGCTCAATCAACCGCGCACGGATAGCAAATGGCCCCAACTGGAAAACATCACCCTCCACGATCAACCGCGCCTGCCCCTTTTGCAGCGACTTGCCACTGCTCACCGCACGGATACCGTTACTGCTGATATCCGTCAGGAAATAACGCGCGTCACGGTACGCGATCAACCCGTGGTGACTGGAAAGCAAGCGACTGGGGTCAGGAATACTCCAGTCGCAACCGGCTCCACGACCGACCACGCCGCCCACTCCATCGAACACCTTGCGCGGTGGCGGCTCATCGCCCCCGCCATCACACACTTCAAGCACTAATTGCATGAAAGGCTCCTTTTCATTGGCCACGACGGGTCGCTTGGGAGTCACCCAAAGGACGATAGTCAGCGTCATCAAACACATAATTGGCGCTGCAACCGCTCAGCAAACACAACACAAGCAGTACGGCTCGCCATGGACGATCAGGCATCGGGGTTCTCCCAGGTAGATAAAACAAGCGGGGCATCGCAGAGCCCATGAGCACGCCAGCGTGAATACGCCATTCAGCATTCCCCTCGAGACGCGCCCATGGGGATGTTCAAACGCGCAAGCCGGTACAGCAGCGTGCGACGCGCGACCCCAAGTTCACGCGCGGTGCGCGTTCGATTGCCACGGTTCTTGTGCAGGCAATCGATCAAAAAGACTCGTTCCACCCGCTCCAGGCGCTGACGCAGAGTCGCTTCGGCGGTCGTACCCGCGGGAGCCGACGACAGCGACAGGTGCTCAGGTAAAATCACCCCTTCATCACACAGCAGCACCGCCCGTTCCACCAGGCATTTGAGCTCACGCACATTGCCTGGGAAGGCGTGGCCGGAGAGCTGATCAAGCGCGGCACTGGACCAACTGACCACCGGTTTTTCGAGTGCCGCGCAGACCTTTTCAGCAAAATGCCGGGCAAGCTGCAGCACATCACCGTCACGCTCACGCAAGGCCGGTAATTGGATAGGGAACTGTGCCAATCGGTAATAGAGGTCCTCGCGAAAAGTCCCCTGGCTGACCATTGCCAGCAGGTCGCGATGGGTGGCGGCGATGATTCGCACGTCGACCTTGTGGGCGGTATTGGCGCCCAGAGGGCGCACCTCACCTTCTTGTAGAACTCTCAGCAGCTTTGCCTGCAGGGAGAGTGGCATATCGCCAATCTCATCCAGCAGCAGTGTGCCGCCATCAGCCGCGTCAAATAGCCCAGCATAGTTACGCTCCGCACCGGTAAACGCGCCTTTGCGGTAGCCGAACAGCTCACTCTCCAGCAAGCCCTCAGGGAAGGCTGCGCAGTTTTGCACCACAAACGCTCGCGTGCTGCGCGGGCCGGCGGCGTGAATCGCACGCGCCACCACCTCCTTGCCAGTGCCGGTTTCACCGTGCAACAGCACGGTAAAAGGCGCCTGCACAACCTTGCCGATGAGGTGACAGGTCGCTTCCATCGCGGTGCTGTTGCCGATCAAGCCATAGCCGCCTGTGACGGGCGCACAGCGCTGGGCAACAGCAGTGATGCGCCCAGGATGGGCAAGCCGGCGCAGAGTTAATTGGCCGAGGGCAAAGCTACCCAGTTGGCCCAACGACACGGCGTAGCCCTGAAATTGCGTCGGGCGCAGGCTGGCACAAAGCAGGACGCCGCACACCGCCTTGCTCCGGTTGAACAAGGGCAGGCATGTCAGCGCGTGCCAAGGCAACGTCGCTACGGGGAGAAAACCGCTGTCATAGGCGCTGTTGCACAGTTCATCAATGGTCAGCTCCCGCCCCTGGTTAAGGACGTAGTGCAATAACTGCTGGTGTTGAACCTCCACAGTTGCAGCCCGCTCGCCTGAGGGTTCCCCGTCAGGAAAGTATTGAGCGATCAGCCCCAACTGGCCGGTGGTTTCCTCCCGCGCATACAGTTGGCACAGGTCACACTCGCTCAACTGCGCAGCGGCCGTGACGCAAAGCTGCGCCAACGTCGATTCCTCACGCTCAAATCCCAGGCGGGTGAACCAGCCCAGCAGTTGGTCGGTGCAGGCCTGCGGACCAGGCAACGGCTTGAATGTGCTGTGCGTCATTGGCTGAACTCACACACAGGCACACCGCGGCCATCCAGCGTCGCGTGGGTGGCAGAGAGGAATTCGCCAACGGCCATCGCACTGAGCAGGCGATCAACGATCTGCGGCAGCAGGTGGGACTCGATCCACTGGTCGATATAACGCGCACCACTGTCCTGGTGCATACAGCGTTCGACCATGTGCGTGACCAGTTCGGCGCTGTAGCTGAACACCAGTTCACGCGTGTGCAGCCGTTGGCCAAGGCGCGCAAGCTTGAGCCTTGCAACGTCCTGTAACCGTTCGCCTGCGAGCGGGTAATACGGCACGACACGCATCCGGGCAAGCAGAGCCGGCTTGAAGTGAGCGCGCAATACGGGGCGAATCACTTCCTCCAGCACCTCAGAATCAGGGCGCTGGCCATCGGCGCACAGTGCTGTGATGCAATCGCTGCCCAGGTTGGACGTCATCAGGATCAGCGTGTTACGGAAGTCGATTTCGCGACCTTCACCGTCATTGGCCAAGCCCTTGTCAAAGACCTGGTAGAACAGGTTCAGCACCTCTGGGTCGGCCTTCTCGACTTCATCGAGCAGCACCACTGAATAGGGGCGCTGGCGCACGGCCTCGGTCAGCACCCCGCCCTCGCCGTATCCAATGTAACCGGGAGGCGCTCCGATCAATCGGGACAGGGAGTGTTGCTCCTGGTATTCCGACATATTGAGCGTGATCACAAACCGCTCGCCGCCGTACAGCAAGTCCGCCAGCGCCAGCGCCGTCTCGGTCTTGCCGACCCCGCTTGGGCCGGCCAGCAAAAATACGCCTACTGGGGCCTCAGGATTATTAAGGCCTGCAGCCACCGCTCGCAGGTTGCGATCAAGCGCCTGCACCGCCGGTTCCTGCCCAATAATTCGCTCGCGCAGGGCATCGGCAAAACCCGGGATGCGCTCACTGTGCTCCAACGCCAGTTGCTCGACCGGAACACCGGTCCAGCCGCTGATGACCTGAGCGACCACCCGTGGGCAGACCTCGTGACTGGCTTGCTGCTGTTCACGCTGCATCCAGCCCTGCTCGGCTCGGCTTGCTGGCGCTCAAGCTCGAGGGCGTCCAGACGCCGGACCAGTGTTTGCAACGCTGGCTGGTCAACTGACAAGCCTGCTTGAACATCGCGCTCAAGCGCCACGCGCTGCTGTGTGCCCTCGGCCAATTCAGCGCACAGCTGCTGCAACACCTCAGGCGCCGCCGTCAGGCTAATGCGCACTTGCGCACAGGCTGTATCCAGTACATCGACGGCCTTGTCCGGCAACTGGCGCCCCGCCAGGTAACGAGCGCTCAGTTGCGCTGCCGCCACCACCGCATCGTCGCGTACATAGACGCCATGGCTGGCTTCATACACCGGCACCAACCCGCGCAAAATGGAAACTGCCGCCGCCACACTCGGCTCGCCAACCTTCACCGGCTGGAAGCGCCGTGCCAGCGCAGGGTCTTTTTCGATGTATTTTTTGTACTCGGACCAGGTCGTGGCTGCGATTGTGCGCAATTGACCGCGCGCCAGGGCGGGCTTGAGCAAATTGGCGGCATCGCCTCCACCCACCTGCCCGCCGGCACCCACCAGGGTATGTGCCTCATCAATAAACAGGATCACGGCCTGTGGTGAGGCGTTGACCTCGTCGATCACACCTTTGAGCCGCCGTTCGAACTCGCCCTTGATGCTGGCGCCGGCCTGCAACAAGCCCATATCCAAGGTCAGTATGCGTACTCCCTTGAGTGGCTCGGGCACCTGTGAGGCAACCACTCGCAAAGCGAGCCCTTCGACGATGGCGGTCTTACCCACGCCCGCGTCTCCCACCAGGATCGGGTTGTTCTTGCGCCGACGCACAAGGATATCGATCAATTGACGGATCTCTGCGTCGCGGCAAAGGACCGGGTCGATACGGCCTTCGCGGGCTTGATGCGTCAGGTCGTGGGTAAAGCGCTCCAGCAGCGACTCGCCTGGTCGCAAAGGGCCAGTTCCAGATCCCTGGCTCAACAAAAAATCCAGCACCCGTTGCGCGTCCAAACGACTCAGCAATTGCTGATAACCACTGCCCGCGTGTTGCAGTGGATGGCGCAGAAGTGCCAGCAATAAAGCACCGGCATCGACTTCAACCTGCCCCAGTTCAAGGTGGCCAACCATTAATGCTTGTTGCAACCACTGCACGAGTGCCGGGGCAAACACCGGGCTGCGCGATGCACTGTGTTCACCTTTGAGCTGCAGCATGGCCTGAAGCTCGCCTGGAGCGATCTCGGCATCCGCCAGCGCCCTGGCCAAAGGACCATCATGGTGTTCCAGCAGTGTCAGCAGCAGGTCCTCAACCAACACTTCCTTGCCACCGCGCGTAACACATCGTTCAGCTGCCCGCGCCAAGTCAACGCGCGTTTGCGGGGTCAAGGTCCGGATCAGTTGTTGCAGGTCTACATTCATCATAATCATCAGTCCCTAATCAGAGTGGCTGGCCAGAGTGACCACACCTTCGGCACGCTCGTACCCCAACCAACTGGTCCAACCGAGACGACATACGTTGCGCTCGCCAATATGCAATGGCCGCACTTCACCCTCGGCCAGTACCAGGCGCACGTCATAGTCCAATGGCACCCGCAGCATCAGGCGAACCAGCGAGCACAACGGTTTGCACGCGCTGCCGGCGGGTAGAAACGTGTGAAAGCGCTGCCAGCTCAAGCCCTCGACATGCACCCTGAACTTGCCGCTACGATCGGCAACCCGGTGCCCGAGCAGCAGGTCTTCGCCAAGCACGTTATTGGCCGTACCGAGTTGATTGCGTTGCTGTTGGGCGATGACCACCGTGCGTTCAACCCATTGTTCAATGAACAAACGACTGTGCTTGAAGTAATGGCGCAGCACCGTTTCGATCAACGTTGCCGAATGCGCTCGCAGGCTCAGCAGCCCCAGGTACGGCAACAACCGCTTGCAGTCCAATTGCGCCGCGTCTCGAATCTGGCGGCTGCCCAGCCCGACCAGCGCAAACATCTGCGCGGAAAAAGCATCACTGGCGTCGGTGCGAAAACTCGCTCGATAGCGATACTTACGCCAGATCGGCAACATCAACCTCTGCAGGCGGTGGTGAAATACGTCGAGAAAGCCACGGCTGACGCTGCCACTCGCCTGCTCTTGATAAAACCCAGGCAATGGCGAACCGGCGCCAAACAAGCCGAGCACGTTAAGACGCAGGCGCGCGCGTAACTGTCCGTGCTCGACAAAAAAAACCACCCGGTCAATGTCGTGCCCAGGGAAACCCAAGCTTGGGTTGGCCTGGAACTCGAGCAGGTCATATAACGCGTCGTCATCCAGTGAAGGATGGCTGTCGCGCAGGCGCTCAATCACCTGCAGTACCGCCTGGAATAACGAATACTCGCGAATTGTGCGTGCTAGAGCAGTCAAAGCAGGGCCTGCCGACCCATCCGGGGTGGCCATAGATACACGTCTCCTTGTGTGCTGGTGACCCGCAGTTCGTGATACGAATTGAGGCCGGCGTATAGGGCAAAAAACTCATTGAGTGCTGAGGCGAAGACAAACAGGTCGCCCTGGCCGGCAAAGCCGTTGACGTCAATACTCAAGTCGACCTGCAGGCCGCGTATCGGCAGCCCACGATGTATTCGATCGACGGCTTGATGACGGATGGACTTCAACGCATCCAGTCTTCGCTGGCTGACGTTGTGAGCCTGTCGATCGTGATAGCGCGGCAAGTCGTATGTCTGGAGGATGACTTTCAAGGCACGGGTATCGGTCAACGAGAGGTAGTTGAGCGACATGTTGCTGATCAGTTTCCAGAGGAAGTCCTGGTCCAAAGGCGGAGCAAAGCTTGCCGTTGGCGCACAGATATTGCGAAACGTCAGGAATTCCGGGGTTTGTTCACAGGGCTGATTGATCTCTCCCACCTGCAGCAGCCGTGGCAAGTTGTGGTTGGTGCAGGTCAATTCAATCGAAAGGGTTTCCTGCTCATTGCCTGGACCAGTGCCAAAACTCAACCAGGTATCCAGTTCGGCACTTTGCACCGACGAGCGCTGACGAATGCTGTAGCTGGGCGTGCGCGCCGAAGTGGCATTGCCACTGCCATGCTCGAAGGATTCGAACGGCACATACGCCTGGTAGCCCAGCCCACCCGGGCGCCATCCGGTCACCTGGTCCACGGAAAAGACCGCGGCATTGCCCCGCGCTATGCCACCCGGCAGCAGCAGGTACTCATCCTGCTTGCCATCGAGGCGAATGGGCACTGCATCGTGCTTGAACAGGTTGGCAATCGGCGTGCAATACAGCTTTACGTTGTCCAGAGTGGGGCGATGCGCCGCATGCGCGGGGTGGTTTAACTTGAAACGCAGCTCTATACATCTCGCCTGCTTGCGCAATTCATTTGGCAACGCCTCTAACGCATCCAGCCCCAGTACATCGACAAACAGATACTTGTCCGTAAACGCAAAATATTCCTGCAGATGGCGATAACCGCAAAAGGTGTTGGCGGGATAGGGAATCAGTGCATGCTCCTCATCGAACCCCACCGGTTTTACCTGGCTTGCAGCAAGCCGCAGCGACAACGGCTGGCCATCGCGATCCTTGATCACAACCCCTTCGTGGTCAAAGAGCCGCAATTCGATGCCCTCCAGATGACGCAACAAGCTCAGGTACAAGCCTTGGCTCACCTGTCGATCACCCGCCAGGTGCAAACGCAATTGATCGAACGCCAACTGGCTCAAATTGCCCTCGACGCTCATCTCCATGTGCAGGTTGAGGAGCGTTTGTGCTCCCTGGGACACGTACTCCAGGCGACTCAGTTGCAACGCCAGCACCTGGGTGGCGTAGCAGGTACGAAAGCGGCAGCGCTCACCATTGACCAGCACGCTTTCAACCGGCGTGTCCCGTTCTACGCTCACCGTGGTGCACGCATGTTTCAACGGGTCAAATTGCAAGATACTGAACGCCGGCAGTGGCCGCATATAGTTGGGCCACAGCAGATGCATCAATGAGTGAGTCAGCTCTGGAAGCTCGTCGGCAAGCTTCTGGCGCAAGCGCCCGGTCAGAAAGGCGAAGCCTTCCAATAGACGCTCTACATCCGGGTCCTGGCCTGAGTCGGCGAGAAAAGGTGCCAAGGCTGGGTTGCGTTCAGCAAAACGCCGCCCAAGTTGGCGCAAGGCACTGAGCTCACTTTGGTAAAAGTGGTTAAAGGACATCAGGCAGTACCTCAACCCGACCACCACCGGCCAACTGTGCGTTAAAAACCACTGGTTGCATAACGCCGTCGATGAGCAGTGTTGCCTCAATCACAAACGCCAGGACCAAGGGGTTGCCGGTATCGGGTAAGCCCCTGACACGCACATTCGAAAGACGTGGTTCGTAAACCTGGATGAAACGCTCAATCGACAGGCGCGACTGACTCAATGACTCATGCAGGCTCAAGCGCATGTCATTGAGGTCGGGCAGCCCATAGTCCGGCAGCGTCAAGACACTGCCTGCACGTGTGCCGAGCATGTTCTCCAAGTGCGCGGCAATCGACGCTACACTTCCGGCCCTGGCAGGTGCCAGGCCTTCGAGACGCTCAAAAAGGCTGCGATAGTCGGGTATCCCCTGCCCCTTTCTCATTCTTTGTCGAGTTTGCCGACGAGGGACAGGGTGAAGTCCGCGCCCATGTACTTGAAGTGCGGTCGCACACTGAGGTTAACGCGGTACCAGCCAGGTTCGCCCTCAACATCACTGACCACGATGCGGGCAGCCCGCAATGGGCGCCGCCCACGCACTTCGGCGCTGGGGTTTTCCTGGTCGGCAACGTATTGGCGGATCCATTTGTTGAGCTCCAGTTCCAGGTCGGTACGCTCCTTCCATGAACCCAACTGCTCACGCTGCAACACCTTGAGATAATGGGCCAGCCGGTTGACCACCATCATGTAGGGCAGCTGTGTCCCCAGGCGGTAGTTCAATTCCGCTTCCTTGCCCTCGGCACTGTTACCGAAATACTTGGGTTTCTGTACCGAGCTGGCTGAAAAGAACGCCGCGTTATCACTGCCTTTGCGCATGGTCAGGGCAATAAAACCTTCCTGTGCGAGTTCGTACTCGCGACGGTCAGAGACCAGCACTTCGGTCGGGATCTTGGTTTCAATTTCACCCATGCTCTGGAAATGATGCAGGGGCAGGTCTTCCACTGTCCCACCGCTTTGCGGGCCGATAATGTTCGGGCACCAGCGAAACCGGGCAAAACTGTCCGTCAGCCGGGTGGCAAAGGCAAACGCGGTATTGCCCCACAAATAGTGTTCGTGACTGTTGACCACGTTTTCCTGGTAGGCAAATGTCTTGACCGGGCACTCAAGGGGATCGTAAGGGGTACGCAACAGGAACCGCGGCACGGTCAGGCCAATGTAACGAGCGTCTTCGCTCTGACGAAAGCTTTGCCATTTGGCAAATTGCGGCCCCTCGAAATGATCCTTGAGGTCCTTCATGTCAGGCAGACCGGTAAAGCTTTCCAAACCGAAAAAGCTCGGCCCTGCGGCGGCAATAAACGGTGCATGGGCCATGCAGGCAACACTGGAAACGTATTGCATCAGCTTCACATCCGGCGCGCTGGGCCCAAGGAAGTAGTTGGCAATGATCGCGCCCACGGGCTGGCCGCCGAACTGACCATACTCGGCACTGTAGATATGCTTGTAGAGCCCGGACTGGGTGGTTTCCGGGGAGTCTTCGAAATCGTCCAGCAGGTCCTGTCGTGAGACGTTCAGCAGTTCGATCTTGATGTTCTCGCGAAAATTGGTGCGATCGACGAGCAGTTGCAACCCTCTCCACGAAGCTTCCAGTGCCTGGAAATCCGGGTGATGAAGAATTTCATCCATTTGCTCGCTGAGCTTCATGTCGATCTCGGCGATCATTCGATCGACCAGACGCTTCTTGACCGGCTCGCCGCTGTTGTGCGGTTTGACAAGCTCTTCGATAAACGCCGAGACACCGCGTTTGGCAATGCTGTAGGCCTCGTCATCGGCGCTCAGCAGTGTTTGGGCAATGATGGTATCGAGAATGCTGTGCTCGTCAGCCACTCGGGTGGGTAGCGGATGCTGTTGGGTGGTCATGGCGTCAGTGTCCTTTACTGAAAATGTCAGGCGGTGGGGTCACTCAACCCCAATTCGGTCAATACACGTGCGCGGGAGTCGTCATCCGCCAGCGCCTGTTCGATCGCCTTGCGAAAGCTCGGCGTGTTACCCAATGGCCCCTTGAGGGCCATCAGTGCTTCACGCAGCGCCATGAGTTTTTGCAGCTCCGGGATCTGCTCGACCAGGTTCGCCGGGGTAAAATCCTTCATCGAGTTGACCCGCACCTGGATCGACAGTGCTTCGATATCGGGCAGTTCCTGCAGGCGATTAGGCACACTTAGCGTCAACGCCAGTGCCTGTTTGGCCAGCACGTCATCAAAGGTGTTCTTGTCGATACCGATAGGCTTGCGGTCTTCGAGCTTGCGTGGGTCTTCGCGCTGGGCGAAGTCACCCAGCACCAGCAACTTCAGAGGTAGCTCAACCTCTTCCTGGGCGCCCCCGACGGCGGGCTTGAAGGTGATATTGATGCGTTCCTTGGGTGCTACCGAACCTTCTTTGGCCACGGTAAATCTCCTTTTTTCGAGGGGGTTCAAAAGCCTATTCAAGTACCGCTTCAACATCGAAGTGGCAGAGCCTTCGGTGGGTAGTTTCCTTACGCTCGCGTATGGCCTGGCTTTGCGGCAAAAGCTCGCAACAGCGATACAAAAGCTGCGCAACCTGCAGTGCCAGTTCCGGCTCCCAGCGATCCAGACCGGCGCGCTGAAGCTCGTGGTCCAAGTCTTCCAGCTGCACCTTCGCCAGCGCTTGCTTGCCTGCCGATACGCACAACCGCGCCAGTGCCAGACGCCAATGAAAACGCGCGCGCTCGCTGCGTGCGGTGTGCATGCCCTGCTTGAGTTCGCGTATTGCCTCCTTGAGCCCGTCCTTACGCAACCTGGGCATGACCTCTTGCAAGGCCGCTTCCCAGGGTTCGGCGTTGGCATCCACAACCACGCCGGACGGCGCAGGCGGCTGCAAGTGTCGAGCGACCTGAAGCGTGATCCAGTCCCGGGTGGCGGTATCGGCAAACGGCGCACCGTCGTGAAATTTGAATTCGGGCAGGTCTGGCAAACGTTTCAATAACAGCGCGAAGCTGACTTCCAGTTCGGTCTTAGCCAGATCGGCCTGCAAGGCGTCAAGGCATTCCCAGACCATGCGCAAGCCGTCAAACCAGAACAACGCACCCGCCAGGCTGGCCTCAAGTTCAAGCAACAGGTCGCCGTAATGCCCTTGGGCAAAACGCTCCCGGTAGCGCTTGAGCTTGTCAGGCGTCGGGCCACGAAGCACCGTGAGCCGGTCACTGTCAGCGTCCGGGTAGGTGTTGAGTGCCAGCCAGGTCAGTGTCCGGTTAAGCCGCAAGGCGCGCAGGTCGGTCGCATCCTGGCGCAGCCACCAGTTGCACAAGTGCCGGCCATGTTCCTGTAAGGCGCGCAGTGATTTGTGGGCTTCTTTTTCACTGGCTATCGTCTGGTTACCCGTTTTGTCGTGACCCGTTGCCGACTCGGGGATCAGCAGCCGCGTCGTCGCCTGCTTGACCTGAGCAGTCACACGCGCCGAACCGGCTTCTGACAGCTCCACTTCTACGGCCTGCTCCAAGCGCTGCGTCAATTGCCTGCGCAGCGGCAATAACGTCGGTGCCTCATCACTCAAATGCGCAGACCAAAGCTCATCGAGGTGCGTCAGGTGCTCAAGCATGCGGCGAAACAATGGCTGCTGGTCCTTGAGCGAAAAGCTTTGTGCAAATACCTGCTCCAGGCGTAGCGCCAACCAGCCCAGTGCTGCGCCACGGGTACGTAATTTTGCCGGATAGACAACCGCCCAATGGTGCTCGCATAAATGACGTATCAACCCGAGGCCCGCCACCAGCCCCGGCAAGGATTCACGCTGGTACAACGCCCAAGTCAACCAGGCCGCCACCCGCAGATCCTTGGTGTGCTGACGCAGCAGGCACTCGCTGATGTGCATGACCTCCTGCCAGTCCGGCTGGGTGCTGACATGTATCGATTGCACTTTGCCAAGCTCGGACTCCAAGGCCTCATATTCACTTGAAAAGCGCATATCGCTGCCTGCAAAGTTACCCTGCGAACAGGGCACCAAGGCAAGTTCAAGATAATAGCCACACAAAGCGCCTGAATAATCCATTTTGGGCCGCACACCATTTAAAACAATTAAATTCTGCACACCTGAAGCACACTCAGGCGCAAAAAACACGATTATAAAAACCTCGCCACTCTCTCCACGAAGTTCGCAAACACTAGCTGGACAAATAACATCCGGCAAGTGTCAAATCGGCACTTAAGGATTTTCCTACAAGCCCTAAATCATTGGCGTGCGCACCATTTTGCGCAGCAAAACCAGCACGCCATGCTCAATTAACCCTCTCCCCCAATAAGCACAAGAAAAAACTAGACGAGCAAATTAATGCACACTTCTGCGCAACCAATTTCATTTAAATCGGATTAAAACATCCACCTCCTTAATGAAATCAAGCTCAATAACAAGCAACCCCCTGCTTTTACTGGGCTTGTTAATTTCAGGCACGCTTCTTGTTATAGGAACTTGCCCAGCCGGCACAACTGCCGCTGGGCACTACTTCAACCATCAGGCAAGGAAACCCGTCATGCCAACACCCGCATACCTTTCGATCACCGGTGTCAAACAAGGACTGATTACGGCAGGCACGTTTACCCAGGACTCGGTAGGCAACATTTATCAGGAGGGCCACGAAGACCAGATCCTGGTCCAGGCTTTTTCGCATCAAGTGATCATTCCCCGTGACCCGCAATCCGGCCAGCCAACCGGCCAAAGGGTTCACAAACCGCTGATGATCAGCAAGGTCTTCGATAAATCATCGCCCCTGCTGTTCAGCGCGCTGACCAGTGGCGAAGAAGTCAAATGCCAACTGCAATGGTTCCGCACCTCCTCGGCCGGCACCCAGGAGCACTATTTCACCATCGAGCTTGAGGGTGCGACCATCGTGGACATCCAGTCACGCATGCCCAACTGCCAGGCACCGGAAAACGCGCACTTCACGCATTTGGAAGATGTGCATTTCACCTATCGCAAGATCATCTGGACGCACGAAGTGGCAGGTACTTCCGGCTCGGACGACTGGCGTAGCCCGGTCGCCGGCTAACCCTGGGTGACGCAGAAACGCCGGCCATGGACGGCAGCGTTTCTGCACGCTTGCTACACCATTGACAGTGGATGCTTGCGCTTGGGTGCACCGAACACGCGGTCGATCGCATCCAGATCGTGCTCATCCAGCACCAGTTTCGCGGCACTTGCGTTTAGCCGCACATGCTCGGGGCTCACCGCCTTGGGAATGGCAATCACACCCTCCTGACGCAGTACCCAGGCCAGGGCGATCTGTGCGGGTGTGGCCTCATGTCGGTGGGCAATTTGCTTGAGCGTCGGGCTGGACAGCAGTTCACCGCCCTGGGCGATTGGGCAGTACGCCATCAGTGGCAAATGGTGCTGTTGCCACCATGGCAACAGGTCGAACTCGATACCCCGCTCTTCGATGTTGTAGAGCACCTGGTTGGTGGCACACGCGGGGGATGCAAGTTCCTGCAGGTCGGCGACGTCGAAGTTGGAAACACCCCAACGACCGATCTTGCCTGCCTCGCGCAGACGTTCGAACGCTTCGACGGTTTCTTCGAGCGGGTACTGGCCGCGCCAGTGCAACAGGTACAGGTCGATATAATCAGTGCCCAGCCGCTGAAGGCTGGCGTCACAGGCACGCGGCACGCCCTTGTGGCTGGCATTGTGAGGGTAGATTTTACTGACCAGGAACACCTGGTCGCGCTTGCCACGAATGGCCTCGCCTACCACCTTTTCGGCGCCACCTTCGCCGTACATTTCAGCGGTGTCGATCAGGCTCATGCCCTCGTCGATACCCAATTGCAACGCGGCGACTTCAGCTTTGCGCAGGTCCGGGTTTTCACCCATGCGCCAGGTGCCTTGGCCGATGACAGGCACGGGAACACCGGCCAGATCAATGGTGCGCATAACAACCTCCTGATGAGTTGGCGAATTAACAGTGTGGCACTGACCGGACAAAAGGGTTCAATCGAAGTATGGTTAGCCTTTACCCAATCACCAGGCAGGACCTGTAATGCTGTTTGTTGTCATGCTCGGGGGCAAGCACCCAAGGGCCAAAATCGAAGTTCACGATGTGGTGTTCGCAGTGGCGGACACGCTGCAAGCCACCTACCCGCAATTGCGAGACGGCTGGTTCGGCAGCCCCAAGGGCATGCATATCGACGCCTGGATGGCCGTCGATGGCGTAGACGGCTGGAAAGTCGAACTCAGCCAAATGGCGCCGCCTGCAGGTGCCCATCACCTGTACTTCATCAACCTGGGTGGTTATGAAGCCAAGGTGTTCGGCGAGGCCCACCATTACTTACTGGTGGTGGCTCGCGACAAACAGGAAGCCAAGCGCAAAGGCCAGCAGCAGCTATTGCAGCACTGGTCGCAGGCCCATACCGATGGCGTGATGGATATTGACGACTGCCTGCCTATCGATCTGGTGGACGGTCGCTATGTTCACCTGGTGCCAGGCGCGCACCAGCCGATCATCCAACAGAACGACTACATCACCCTGCCCTGAGCCTTTATGTACAGGGCGCCAAGGTTTTGCCAAACAAACGATTGCCATGGGTTTCCCCTTGGAAGGTATAGGTCGGCGACCCCAGCACCGCGTAACCCCGTCGGGGGTAAAAACCCAGCGCGCGCTCATTGCCCACCCACACGGTTGCCCACACGAAAGACGCCCCGCCCAGCACCGCGCGCTGTTCTGCCGCCTGCAGCAACCGATAGCCAATTCCCTGGCCGGTAAATCGCTCCTGGATGTAGAGGCGCTGCAACTCGGCGGCATCTGAAGCTGTGATCATCGAATGAGTCGCGTGGAGTTTGATCTGGGCAAAGCCAACAAGGTGGCCATTCGACTCAGCCACCACCAGCGAGAGACCGGGTTGTATCAGCAGTTGGGTGATGGTCTGCGGCGCAAAGGCTTGCAGCGCCTCTCTGGCAATCGAGGCGCGGATACCTTGGGTCGCGTAAGTATCGAGAAACACCTGCATACCGAGCACGCCGATGCATAAGGCGTCCTCGGCAGTGGCATCCCGAACAGTAATGGGCGGCGGGTTGATAACAGGCATTGAGTCTCCGTACTCAAGGGGTGCAGGGATCAACGTTTTACCACGAATGCAGCCAACAGCAATTGCCTCTACCGATGGGCCGCAGTAGGGTTTACGCCTCGCCCAATCTGCAGGAGCCCGCCATGAGCTTTTTTTCCGACCCTGATGCCGTCGCCCGCTACGCCGAAGGCCCTGTGCGTCTGGTACCGGGCTTCGATGGCTTGCAACGGATGACCATCCTGCTGCTGCGTGAAACTGTTCCAGCGACCGGCAGCGTGTTGGTATTGGGCGCCGGGGGCGGCCTGGAGCTAAAACGTTTTGCCGACGCCGAGCCAGGCTGGCGCTTTACAGGCGTCGACCCGTCGGCCGAGATGCTGAAGTTGGCGCAGGCGACACTGGGCCCTTTAAATGAGCGCGTGCAGTTGCACGAGGGTTATATCGACACCGCCCCCTTGGGTCCCTTTGACGGCGCCACCTGCCTGCTGACCCTGCACTTCATTCCCGAACAGGAACGCCTGCAAACCCTCAAGACCCTGTGGCAACGGTTGCTACCCGGAGCACCGCTGATCGTGGCGCACCACAGTTTCCCCCAGGCACCGCAGGAAAAAAGCCGCTGGTTGAAGCGTTACGCCGCGTTTGCGGTGGACTCGGGCGTGCCGGCCGAGGATGCAGAGCGCGCGATTACCGCGATCAGCGCCAAATTGCCGGTACTGTCACCCGCACAAGATGCAGCCTTGATGGTTGAAGCCGGGTTCGAAGGCGTGGAGCTGTTCTACGCCGGCTTCAGTTTCAAAGGATGGGTAGGTTATAAACCGCGCTAGCGCTTACCAACTACCAGATGCCCCACCGCCACCACTGGAACCACCGCCTCCGGACGAACTGCTGCTTGAACTGGAGCTTGAACCCGAGCTGCCTGAGCTTGAGCCAGACCCGCCGCCCGAACCCGAGCCGCCATCGGAAATACTCTGCAAAAACACTATAAACGCCACCACCGAAGCGGCGGGTATGGCGATGATCCAGCCTTGATAACCGTGCCCCAGCAGTAACCCGACTGCCACATACACCGCTACCACCGCCGCCACCCGCACGAAGAAGAAGCGCGGGCTATTCTTCCAGGATTGGTGGATAACGAAAAACAGTCCCATATACAACGCCAGCACCAACGCGCAGCCAAACGGCCACACCAGCCAATGGACGAAGTTGACGGCCACGAAATGGTCGACCACCAGCAGCCCGGCAACGTAGGCCAGCACCCCAATCACGCAATAAAACACGGTGCGCGCCAGCCATAAGGCGCCGAAAGTCGCGCCGCCAATCAGCAGGGTCAGCGGCAACACCAGCAGGTACATCGGCCAGTCGCGACCGCCCCCATACAGCGTCAACAGTACCGTAACCGCCACGGTGGCGATTAATGCCCGGCGCCAAGGCAGCTTGCCGGCGGCGATCAACACGCCACCGACGCCCCCCAAGATAAACGCCAACAGCACCGCAATGGCCTGCGGGTTGACCTCAGGCTCCACCGGCTTGGGCAGGTCGCCGCCGTCTACCAGCACGCCCAGGTCATCGACGGCCTGTTGAATCCCTCCCGCATAGTCACCCTGGCGAAACGCCGGGGTGATGTGCTCTTCGATGATGCGGTGGGCCAGCAGGTCGGTGACCGTGCCTTCCAGGCCGTAACCTACTTCGATACGCACGGTGTGGTCGTTTTTAGCCACTACCAGCAGGATGCCGTCATTGACGTCCTTGCGCCCCAGTTTCCAGGCACGGAACAGTTGGTTGGCAAAGTCTTCGATGGTTGCGCCGCCGGTGGTGGGCACCAGCAGCACGGCAACCTGGGCGCCCTTGCGTTGTTCGAGGGCGGCGAGTTGAGCCTTCAAGCGCTCGGTTGTGCCGTTATCCAACGTATTGGTGAGGTCGATCACCCGTTGATCGAGGGCGACCTTGATCGGCGAAGTGTCCGCCTGGGCACTGGTCAACAGGCCGATAAACACCAGCGCCAGCAGACTCAAGACGGATTGGCGCAAATACAGCCGCATGTTTTGTTACCTGAAGTTTCTTCGAGGAGGCGTCGACTTTACCTTATAGACGTATAACGCGTGACCCCACGCCCGCGACTATCTAAACTGCCCGCATATATAGCAATGCGCCATAACCGAGAACCCCATGAACCTGAAGCACCGCAACAACGTCAGTGTGATGGGCAACGGTCCCGCGACCTTGGTGTTCTCCCACGGTTTCGGCTGCAACCAGGCCATGTGGAATTATATGACGCCGCACTTTACCGAGCGTTTTCGCGTCGTGATGTATGACCTGGTGGGGGCTGGCCTGTCGGACCTCAGCGCATTCGACAAGACCAAATATGCCGCGCTGGGCGGTTATGCCCGCGATTTAAACGAGATTATCGACGCTTTCGCCAGCGGCCCGGTGATCCTGGTCAGCCATTCGGTCAGCGCGATGATCGCCACCCTCGCCGACCGCCTGGCACCAGGCCGTATCGCCGCCCATGTGATGATCGGCCCGTCGCCACGCTATATCGACGACGTGGGCTACGTCGGCGGCTTCAAGCGCAGCGATATCGATGACCTGCTTGACACGCTCGACAGCAACTACCTGGGCTGGTCCAGCACCATGGCCCCCGTGATCATGGGCGCCCCCGAGCAACCGGCGTTGAGTGCCGAGCTGAGCGACAGTTTCTGCCGTACCGAACCGGACATCGCCAAGCAATTTGCGCGGGTGACCTTTATGTCGGACAACCGTAAGGACGTGATCGGCCTGACCACGCCCGTGCTGATCCTGCAATCACGTGACGACCTGATTGCACCCGTGGCGGTGGGCGAATACCTGCACAGCGTGCTGCCCAACAGCACCTATTGCCTGGTCGATAATGTCGGCCATTGCCCGCATATGAGCGCGCCCGAGGCCTGCACGAGGGCGATGGACAACTTCCTGGCGCCATGGGCCATGGCTGATGTCGGCTGATCTGTTCGACAGCGCCGCCTGTGCCCTGGCGGTGACGGCTGAAGACGGCACGATCCTGCGCGCCAACACGCTGCTCGGCCAATGGCTGGGGCTGCGCAGTGCCGAGCTGTGCGGGCGGCGGTTTCAGGATTTGCTGACCATGGGCGGGCGAATATTCCACCAGACCCACCTGGCGCCGATGCTGCGCATGCGTGGCAGCGTCAGCGAAGTCAAACTCGACTTGGTGCACCACGACGGCCACAAAGTGACCGTACTGCTCAACGCCAGCGCCCGCGAACAGGCTGGCGCATTGGTACACGACCTGGCGCTGTTCGGCACCACCGACCGCGACAAGTACGAGCGCGAGCTGCTCAATGCGCGCAAGCTTGCCGAAGCCTTGTTGCAGGAACGCACCAGCACCGAATTGGCGCTGCATCAGGCCCAGGCGGAACTGAGCGAAGCCTATGCCATCGCCCAGCGCCGCGCGTTGTTTGCCGAGCAGATGGTGGCGATCGTCAGCCATGACTTGAAAAACCCACTGACCGCCATCCGCATGGCCTCGGACATGCTTGCACGCAGCGAGCGCACGCCCAGGGAGCACCAGTTGCTGGGCCATATCGGCCAGTCCTCCGAGCGCGCCCAGCGAATGATTGCCGACCTGCTGGATTTCACCCAGGCCCGGGTCGGCCACGGGATCAGCATCAAGACCACACCCTTGGACCTGCACGGCGTGATCCAGCACGCCGTGGATGAACTGCGCGTGGCCTTCCCCAAGGCCACATTAAAGCACCAGCCCGAAGGTATGGGCCAAGCGTGCCTGGATGCCGACCGGGTGCAGCAGATTATTGGTAACCTGGTGGCCAACAGCGTGGCCTATGGCGACTTGTTGATGCCAATTACCATCACCTCACGCTTGGGCGAAGGTGGCTGCCAAGTGGCCGTGCATAACCACGGTGCCGCGATCCCGCAAACGCTGCTGGCCGGGCTGTTCGAGCCCATGACCCGAGGCACCGACCAGGGCAGCGAGGTGCGTAGCGTGGGGTTGGGCCTGTATATCGTGCGTGAACTGGCCAGGGCGCACGGTGGAGACGTGGCGGTGAGTTCCTGCGTCAACGAGGGCACGACCTTTACCGTAACGCTTTAAAGGTACGCCGTGCCCTGCATGACCGGCTCGACACGGCCGGTCAACACCACACCGCCCTGCCCGTCCCACTGCACAGTGACCGTGCCACCGTCGCATTGCACCTGAACCGTGGCGTCCAGCAACCCGCGCCGAATCCCATTGACCACCGCGCCACAGCAGCAGGAGCCGGAACCCAGCGGCACACCCCCGCCGCGCTCCCAGATACGCAGGCGGATGTGGCTGCGGTCCAGCACCTGCACAAAATGCACATTGGTGTTGGCCGGGAACAGCGGATGGGTTTCCAGCGCCGGGCCCACGGCCGCCACGTCGATGGTGCTGATGTCGTCGATAAAATACGTGCAATGCGGGTTACCCATGCTGCAGGCGGCAGGCGCGCCATCGATGGGCAAGGTGCGGGTGTCCAGCGCGTCAGCCAGTGGTACGCCAGACCAGTCCAGCGAGGGCACGCCCATGTCCACCGACACTTGCTGGCCGGCGGCCCGCACGCACGTCAGCAAGCCTCGATCCGTGCGCAATACGATGGTGTCGCGACCGGTCTCATGCATCAAGCGGTCAGCCACGCCACGGGTGGCGCTGCCGCAGGTTTGCAGCGGCGTACCGTTGGGGTTCCAGAACTTGATGCAGGCCAGGGCGTCTTCGCAGTCGAGCACCACCGCCAGTTGGTTGAAGCCGATACCGGTGTGGCGGTTGCCCAGCCGCCGGGCGACCTGCGCAGTGATCGGGTCGTCCAGGCCACGGCGGTCGATGATGATGAAATCGTCGCCATGGGCATGCATCTTCACAAAGGGCAAGGTCATGGGCGGTCCTCGGTCGAGATCAGCCTGCAAGCATACGGGAGTTTCATCCAAGCCGTTTCAGCCGCGTGCTAGCGTTGGCACATCCTTATCCAACAGAACCGTCCATGAACAAAACCACCCTTGCCTTTACCTTGCTGCTGGCCGCGTTGCCCGCCGTGGCGATGGCTGCAAGCCTTTGCCAGCCTGCGTCGGCAAACCCGGCAGCCCACGCGCTGCTGGCCGCCGCCCAACGGCATTTGGCCGACCAGCCTGCGCCGTTGCCGCATGTGCACACCGAAGGCACCCTGCCGAACCATGGCATTCGCGAGCAAAGCCTGGTTGCCGAAAAGGACTGGCCGCTGATGCGCCAGGCGGCGCTGGCCTGGCGCATCAGCGGTGACCCGCGTTACCTCAGGCAAGTCGACGACTACCTCGCCGCCTGGGCCGATGTCTACCAGCCGGATTTCAACCCCATCGACGAAACCAATCTCGATATGCTGATCACGGCCTATGCGCTTACCGCCGACCACCTGCGCCTGGAAACCCGCGCCGCCAGCCGTCGCTTGATCAGCAAGCTGGGCAATGGCTACATCGCGCATATCGAACAATTCCACGGGCAGAAAAAAGGCACCCAGACCAATAACTGGCAGAGCCACCGCATCAAGTTGGTGACCCTCGCCGCCGCCGCACTCAACGACCAGGCCATGCTTGAGCACGCTCATCAACTGTTTAAACAGCAAGTGGCCGATAACATCCTGCCTGACGGTTCGGTCACCGACTTCCAGGACCGCGACGCCCTGCATTACGTGGCCTACGACCTTGAACCGCTGGTGCAGGCCGCACTGGCGGCCAAGGCCTACGGCGGCGACTGGCTGAACCTCAAGAGCAATGGTGCGTCGCTGGGCGCCGCCCTCGACTGGCTGGTGCCTTACGCCACTGGGCAACGCAGCCACCAGGAGTTCGTGCACACCCACGTTCAGTTCGACAAAGACCGTGCCACAGTAGGCGAAGCCGGTTACAGCGGCACCTGGGATGCCAAAAGCAGCGCGACGCTGTTCTGGCTGGCGGCGCAACTGGATAAACGCTACCTGCCCGTGGCCACGCAACTGGCGGCCCACCCGGCCGATTGGATCAGCGCCTGCTATTTGAAGTAAGCGCGGCTAGACTGGCCGGGCGCCCTATTCAAAGGATTGACCATGCTTATTGTATTCAGCGGCCTGCCCGGCACCGGCAAGACCACGATTGCCAGCGAACTGGCACGTCGGATAAACGCGGTTTACCTGCGTATTGATGTGATTGAACAGGCGCTTCGGGATGCAAACGTACTGACCGGTGATGTGGGCGCCAGCGGTTATGGCGTGGCGAATGCGCTGGCATTGAGTAATTTGAGAATGGGGCAGACGGTGATTGCCGACTGTGTGAACCCGCTGAAGGAGAGCCGGGAGGCGTGGCAGGCCGTGGCGGCGACAGCGGGCGTCGAGATGCTTGATATTGAGGTGGTTTGCTCTGACCTGCTGGAACATCAGCGCCGGGTGGAGGGCCGCACGGGCGATATTGCCGGGTTGGTGCCGCCCTCCTGGCAGTCCGTTTCAGTACATGAATATCAGGCGTGGGCTGAGACGCCACTGACTGTCGACACTGCAAGTGTGACAGCCGCCGAGGCCGTCGAAGTGATCCTGGCACACATCACCCCTGTCGCGAGCGGGCTTACCGTGGCGAGCAGGCTTGCCCTGCGTTGGGCTGCGAAGCGGCCCTAGTACAGTCACCGCGTTTTATCAGAGACACATAAGCGTCTGGTTTTGGGGCTGCTACGCAGCCCAACGCAGGGCAAGCCTGCTCGCCACAACAGCCCCGTCTGCCACAACAAACCAGCTAGCCACAACAAGCCCGTCTGCCACAGTGAGTTTTTAGAGCACCGCTCCCATCGCCTTCACCAACACCGGGTCACGCCCATAAATATCCGGCGAGTACACCAACCCGCCCTGGCGATCGACTTCCACTGTCCAGTAACCCAACAGCACCGGCACCGGCGTGGCCAGCCTGAATTCATGGGTTGTGCCGGTGGCCAGCAATTCTTCGGTGCGCGTGCGTTCGGCCGGGGTTACCAGCAGGTCGCGCAGCATCATCGGCTGCTCAACCCGCACGCAGCCCGAACTGAATGCCCGTGGGCCTTTGGTAAACAGCGGCTGGCTCGGCGTGTCGTGCAAGTAAACGGAATAGGGGTTGGGAAAGCGCATCACGATGCGGCCCAGCGGGTTGCGCGGGCCGGCCTCCTGGCGCAGCAGAATGTTGCCGGGGTGCGACCAATCCACCTGGTCGGCCGTCAATGGGCGGCCCTGGGCGTCGAGCACTTGCAGGTTTTGCTGGCGCAGATATTCGGGGTTGAGGCGGATGGCCGGGAGTTTGTCCTCACGCATGATCGTCGGCGGGATGGTCCACGTGGGGTTGAGGGTAAGCCGGGTAATGCGCGACTTGAGCAGCGGCGTCTGGCGTTCGGCACGCCCCACTTGCAGGCGGGTTTGCCACACCGGGATGCCGCTCTGGTAAACACTCAATTGCGCAGCCGCGACGTTAACCACGACACCTTCGGGTTCCAGGTCCTGAGCCAGCCAACGAAAACGTTCGAGGTTGATGCGCAACTGATCGCGGCGCATCGCCGGGCTGATATTGAGTTCGGCCACAGTACCCGTGCCTATCACACCGTCGGCCTGCAACGAGTGGCTGAGCTGGAAGGCCTTGACCGCCTTGACCAACTCGTCACGGTACTGCCGGCTGTTGCCCGTCGGCGCCTTGGCGAGATAACCACCGCTATATAAGCGCCGCGCCAGGTCGGGCACGCGCGGGTCCTCCATGCCTGGCTTGAGCAGCGGCCCGGTGGCGACCGGGTCCCAATGGGGCAACGGCTGCAGGCGCACAGTGGCGTAGGTATTGCGCAAGCTGCGGTACAGGTCGGCACTGGGGCGCGCCTGATCAAAGGCTTGCGCCATGTCTTGCAGGCCGGTGGTGGCAAAAGCCAGCACTTGGGTATTGGGGTCGAGGGTGGGTGGCTGGGAATGCCACAGCGGCTCGAAACGCGACTGTTGCAGGCGCCCGTAATGCAAATCCTGCAGGGCTTGCAGGTATTGCCGGCTGCTGCCGATATCGCTGCACAGCACGTTACCCGTGGCATCCACGGTAGGCAGGCTATAGTGGGTGGGGTCCAGGCCATCGTCGGCCAGCATCAGCAACTGAGATTGCAGAGTGTGGCGGCGCTCATCGGACCACAGCGTCACATTGCCCTGTTGCTGGTAGAACGCCTGCAAGCGCGCTTGGGTCGTTGCGTCTATCTGCGCGGCAAGGTTGGGGCAAACGCTGGGCAGTTCAGAAAGGGCCAACTGCACCGGGCTGGTCGAAACCACCGGCACAGCGTCCACCGGCAGCTCATCAGCTGTCGCGACCAGTGGTGCAACGAGCAGGCAAATGCTCAAGTAACATGCGTGTTTTTTGAACAATTGACTTAACTCCAATCCACAGCGGGGGGGATGTACTGTAGATGCTGACTTTAATATGCCGCGCCGGCTTGATCGCCATGACCCTGGCTACGCTGAGCAATGTTACGCTCGCCGCCACTGCCAACCCTCCTACTTTGTATAGCAGCCTGGCGCGCTCGGCTCCAGAACTCAATCCCACTGTACTGAAAAGCGCCCTGAGCGCGGTGCAATGCGCGGTCAATAACGGCGAGGAACGCTCGGATCGCCTGGCCGTCATTGACTACTCCCAGCCCTCTACCGCCCGTCGGCTGTGGATCTTCGACCTACGCAAGAGGTCCCTGGTACTGCGCGACCTGGTGGCCCATGGTGCCAAATCCGGGGAAAACTTTGCCACGCAATTCTCCAATCGGGAAGGCAGCCACCAATCCAGCCTGGGTTTGTTCCGCACCCAGGAGAGTTACTTGGGCACCCACGGCTACTCGTTGCGCATGGACGGCCTGGAGCCGGGCTTCAATGACCAGGCCCGCGACCGCGCACTGGTGATTCATGCGGCCGACTACGTCAACCCGGCGTGGAGCAAGCGCGAAGGCCGAATCGGCCGCAGCCAGGGTTGCCCGGCCGTGCGCCCGCAAGTAGCGCGCCAGGTGGTAGACAAACTCAAGGATGGGCAGTTCATGTTCTCCTGGTACCCGGACCAGCGCTGGCTGAAGTCGTCGACGTATCTCAACTGCAAACCCCAACAGGTGGCGAGTAGTCGTACAATCCGTGGTGGTTAGCCTGTCCCCACAGATAAAAGAGAGCGTCGCATGCTTCTACACACCTCCACCTGGATCGAAATCGGGCAGTTTCTGGAACGCAGCCGCACGGTGGTTATTCCCATTGGCTCCAACGAGCAGCATGGCCCCACCGGCCTATTGGGCACCGACTGGATGTGCCCGGAAATCATCGCCCACGAGGCGCAGAAAAACGCCGACATCCTGATCGGCCCGACCTTCAATATCGGTATGGCCCAGCACCACCTGGGTTTTCCCGGGACCATTTCCCTGCGCCCTTCCACCTTTATCGCTGCCATTGGCGATTGGGTGCGTTCATTGGCCGGGCATGGTTTCGAGAAAATCCTGTTCTTGAATGGTCACGGCGGCAATATCGCCACCATCGAGGCGGCCTTTTCCGAGCTGTACGCCGAAGCCAGCTACGCGCGCCGCCCGGCCGGGTTTGCACTCAAGCTGGTGAACTGGTGGGACCTGGAAGGCGTCAACGAACTGGCTCACCGCCAATTCCCGGTGGGCCACGGCAGCCACGCCACGCCGTCGGAAATTGCAGTGACGCAGTGGGCGTACCCAGAGTCGATCAAGTCGGCTGAGTATTCGCCACAAATCGCCAACACCGGGCCGATCCGCGAAGCGCTGGACTTTCGCGCACGCTTCCCCGACGGGCGCATGGGCTCTGATCCTGCGCTGGCGACGGTGGAAAAAGGCGGTGAGTTGGTGGCGTTGGCAGCCAAGGGGTTGGTCAACAGCGTGAACGCCTTCAGCAACGAAGCCAAACCCTAGGCCCACCATAAATCCAAATGTGGGAGCTGGCTTGAACGGTGTGAAGGCTCGGATTACTTGCAATCCTGTGCCGCCAACTCAAGCCGCGATGGCTTGATCGCCGACGCCAGTGGCTTACGCTCATACAGGAACACCTTGGTGCCGTCCTGGGACTTGTAGGCTTCCAGTACATCATCGGCGGCAATCTTGCTGGTCAACACCACTTTGGCATGACGCGAGTTCTGGGTCACCGTCGAGGTAATGCCGTGTTTTTCAAGCTTGGGCAACACGCACTGCACATAGCCTTCAGGGGTCTTATTGGTTTGCAGGGTCAAGCTCGGAGCGTTGGGAGCGGTGATACAACCGGTCAGCAACAAAGGAGCCGCAGCCAGGGCCGGAACGAAAAAAGCGCGCATATAAAATCCTGAGTATAAAAAGAAAAGTTCACATCAACTGGCGCTTACCAACGCCTTGAGCGACACATCGAACTGCTTCAATGCATCAAGCTGTACATCACGCTGCTGTTCAATCTGTGCGGCAATTTCCGGCACCGCCTTGTCATGCACCCACACAGACGGCACCTGTTTGTGCACCGAGCCTTCAGCCTTGGCGATGTATTGCAGGTTCGCGTCATAGAACCGTGCAACAAAGCGCGCCTCAACCTGATCGTTACGCTGGGTCAGCAGCTGGTTGTGGGTATCGAGCACCACCACCACATCCGGGTGCGCCTGCACCAATTCATCGAGGCTGCTATAGACCGTTACTGTAAGAAAAGTGCCCTGCAACGAACTCATTAACCAATCGATGGCCAGTTCCGGGTCGGAGCTGTTGACGAACGCTTCACGGATGCGCCCGTCGAGGGCATCCTTGGCGCCGTTCATGGCCATGGCGTGGTAGCGTTCAAGGTAGCTGAGGTTGTCGCGGGTGTTTTCGCTGTACAACACCCCCACCGATTGCGCGTGCCGCAGGGAGTCTACGCTACCGACGAGAGGCAGCAAATGGCTTGTACGCAGATCATCGGCAATCGCCGGGTTGGCCAGCACCGTGGTGCCGAGCATCAGTATCATCAGGCCCAGCTGGATTATCGTCCTCATCGCGCATTTCCTTGAACAGCGTGTCGATGGCGTGATTGTCCGCTTTTGGCGCAAAAACAGAACGTGTGATCCTTGATGGTGACTATCATTTGAACCGATAGTGTCAGGCAGCCTAACTCCATAAAACCTATAAGGACCACGCCATGAAGCCCCACCAGAAAACCTTCGACCGCATCCGCGAAGCCGTATTGCCGGAGTTTCGCGAGCGGGTCGCCGATTACCTGGTTGAATATGAGAACGTGCTGCAGGACGACACCGCAGACGCCGACCTGCGTTACGCCAGCGCCCAGCAACTGCTCGGTTACCTGCGCGGCTTGAACACCACGCGGGTGTTGGGCATGGCCGATTGGGAAGACCTGGGCCGGCGTGTGGCCCAGGAATGGCTGTAACCCCTAGAGCGCCGGGCGGTGCAGGTTGACCCAGGCCTGCACGGAAGGCCGCTGCCATTGGTGTTGTGCATAGGCCACCAACTCGGCGGGCACGTTGTCACCGTTGAGGATCAAACGGTTGAGCATCACCGCCAGGTCAACATCGGCAATCGACCACGCACCGAACAGGTACAGCGGGTTGCCTGCCAATAACGCCTGTGCCGCCTGAATCAACTTGTGCGCGGCCGCCTCACCCGCAGGCGACAACGGCGGCATCTTCTGCCCATAGAACACCACCAGCGTCGAACGTTCCTGGCGAATAGCCTGCAAGTCGCTGCGCAACCACGCCTGAACCTGCCGCGCCCTCGCCCGCTGTTTTAAGTCCGTCGGGTATACCGTGGTCTGGGGGAAAGCCTCATCCAGGTATTCGCTGATTGCAGAGGACTCCGACAAGGCGAAGTCGCCTTCCACCAACGTGGGCACACGCTGAGTCAGGGACAGTTGGACAAATTCCGCTGCCTGGTTTTGCGCCGTGTCCAGGTCAAGGGTGACGGTTTCGAAGGTCATGCCCTTTTCCAGCAGGGTGACGAATACCGACATGGCGTAGGGGCTGGTGAATTGAGCATCGACATAAAGGCGCAAAGACGGTGACGGCATAAAGGCTCTCCTTGGGTGAATGCCCACGCTACGAGATCGGCAGCTGGAAAGACAATGCACGATTTTTATGGGGGCATTCCAAGTGGGAATGCGAGCCCTTATCCAGCGTTTGCCAACACCTGATCAAATACATAGCCCATCATGTTATTCAAGAACTTCTCTTGCCCATTGTCTACCGTGGTGCCTGAAACCTCAGTGGTGGTAAGTTCAATATCACTGAATGCGATCACTCGGCCCATCGTGCCGCCTACCAACCAAAAAAGCACATTAGCACCAAAAGTAGCCAACACCTTGCTGCCTGGGGGAAGTTGTGTTGCAGTCATTGCAAGTGATGCAGACCCCTTGATTGTCACGCCTGAAGAGTTGCCGAAATAGCTGCTCAAGTTTTCCGTTGTGGAAGACAAGCCACTGTAAACCCCCACAACAGGCACGCCAGCAAGCGTACCGGTATGCCCAAATCGCTGTAAAACATTCAACATGCCTACAGTGGCGCCAGTATCGCAGGCTAACAGCAAGACGCCGCCCAGCGCGGCATACTCTTTCAGTCTATCGGCTTGTACCACGGTAAAATTACTGCCATGCAACCCGACAGACAGCACATCATATTTAGCCTTCAATTCAGCAGCCGTTATAGAGGGAGCAACAATATCTGCCGTGGCATCAATAGCGTCTACAGACTGGATTTTATTATAAGTCCCGCTGGCTCCGTAATTTGCGGGTTCTTTAACCTGCGCCATCAAATTGGGGTAACTTGAATTACCAATGGCGACACCCGTAAAACCAAACTTTATAGCCTGCAACTTTACTGGCTTGGTCACGGCCGCAGTCGCCGCCGAACAACAATGACGGTGCACATGAACATGCACGTGTACATGCACCTCTTCACCACTGAGGCAGTTCTTGTGATCTTCACGGCACGTCTCAGAAACTACGACACCACTGATTTCACGCGGGGACCGGCTTGAATCAGACATATTCAAAACTCCTATAAACTTAGAAAATTTACCGGAACGTTACTGCCGACCGTATATGCGCTTACTCCGCGCTCACCAGCACCTGATCAAAAACATAAGCCATCATATTATTTACAAATCTCTCTTGCCCGTTATCGATCGTAGCGCCATCGACATCAATCACCGCCAGGTCTATATCACTAAAGGCGACCACCCGGCCCTTTGTCCCACCCACTACCCAGAACAGCACATTAGTTCCGTAAGTGGCTATCACTCTACTGTCGACAGGGAGTTGCGCAGCCGTTATTGCCAACAGCCCACCGCCCTTAAGCGGAACCGCCTCAGAGTTGCCAAAATAGCTGCTAAAGCTTTCTGATACGGAGGACACTCCGCTATAAGTAAATGATGGAGTGACAACAAAGGAGCCGGTATGCCCAAATACCTGCATAACATTTGTCATGCCAGCCGCAGTACTATTATCACAGGTCAGCAGCAAGACACCGCCCAAATCGGCATAGGCTTTCAACTTGGCAGCTTGTGCCACGGTAAACGTACTCACATGCAGCCCTACCGACAGCACGTCATATTTAGCCTTGAGTTCGGCAGCGGTTACGGTGGCCGATACAATATCGGCCATCGCATCAAACGTAATGACAGATTGAATTTTATTATACGTGCCCTCTGCACCATAGTTGGCTGGCAACTTGACCTGCGGCATCACTTTAGAATAATTCGGACTGCCAATTGCAATATTGGTAAAACCAAGCCTGATAACTGGCAATTTTTTTTCGGCCACCGGCACGGGTACGGGTACGGACACCGCCCCCGTCGAACAGCATTTATGGTGTACATGAACATGAATATGCACGTGCGCCACCTCCCCATGATCGAGGCAGGCCTTGTGATCTTCATGGCACTGCTCAGATACAACGGTGCAGCAGACGTCACGCGGGGCTTGGCTTGAATCAGACATGATCGACACTCCTGGGGCCTAAGAGCACCTACCTCAGTAACAGGTAGGTACCCGCCCTCACCTGGGCGGACTCACAGCACTACACGCCGAATCCAATACTCCGTCTACTGTCAGAATTAACAGGGCTGGCGTAAAAAGTGTCTGGCGCACCGAGTGCATTCCTGGCGGAATCAGTCGCATTGATGGCAATATCATAGCTCTTGGCTACGAAGCAAAACCGCCCCGGTATTCGTCGCATTACCCCCATGGCTTTCAAGGAAGATAAGCTTATGAAACAAGCAGTTGTGGTTATCCACGGCATCGGCGAACAGCGCCCAATGGACACGCTACGCGGCTTCGTCGAAGCGATGATCCCTGCCGCCCCGCCCGATGGCACACCGTTTTACTGGAGCAAGCCAGACCGGCTTTCGCGCAATTTCGATCTGCGCGTACTGAAGTCGTCAGGTCGCACCTCCACGGACTTCTATGAATACTACTGGGCCCACAAGATGCAGGGCACCAGGGTCGGTCACCTGCTGGGCTGGCTATGGGATATTTTCAAACGCCCGCGCCGTGACATTCCCGAGGCCATCGTGCCGATCTGGCGCACCACGCGCTGGACGCTGATGGTGCTCCTGCTGCTGATTGCCAGTGGCACTCTCGCCACGGCCTGGGGCGGGTTCGAGCCCAGTGACAATCCGTTCGCACTGTTGCCACTGCTGCTTGGCGCCATCGGGCTAGGGTTGCGCTATTCAGCGCTGTCTTACCTGGGCGATGCGGCGCGCTACTTGAGTCCCAACCCGCAGAACGTGGTGATTCGCGAACAGATCCGCGCAGACGGGGTGGCGTTGCTGCGCGCCCTGCACAACCAGGGCGACTACGACCGTATCATCGTCGTCGGCCACAGCCTGGGCAGCGTGATTGCTTACGACATCGTCGGTTACCTGTGGCATGAACACCACGACCAATTGACCCAGGTGATCCCCAGCAACCGCGAGTTGGCCAATCGTTATGCCGCCAATGCCACGTTGCAACCGGTGATTAATGAAGCATTGCCCAACGCCGGCGCCGCCCTCGATGGCAGCCTGGGCAGCACCTTGAGGTTCCGCGAGCAGCAGGCCCAGGCATTTATCGAGCAACGCGGCCTGGGCAATCCGTGGCGCATCAGCGACCTGGTCACCGTCGGCAGCCCGATGGCCCACGCCAGCCTGTTGCTGGGCCGCAGTGTGAGTGACTTCAAAAAACGCATTGAACGCCGCGAAGCGCCGGCCTGCCCACCGACCGAAGACACCAAGGGCTATGGCTATAACGCACGCAAGCCAGTGATGCTTGGGCAAAAACCGTTTACCCCGCAGTACCTGCACCATGCCGCGGCGTTTGCCGTGACGCGCTGGACCAACCTCTACTTTCCCGCGCCCTACGGCTTGTTTGGCGATATCGTCGGCGGCCCGGTCAAGCCGGTGATGGGTGCAGGCGTGCTGGATTTACCCGTCACCGTAGGCACCTGGAAAGGCTGGCTCGCCCGCTCCTGGCTCAGCCACACCCATTACTGGAGCGAGCGCGGCGGTGCCCAGGGTTACCTCGGCACGCTCACTCAGGATGACAGCGCAATCAGCCATGGCCAGCGCCCGTCGGCCACCGAAGCCTTGCGCTGGGCGGTCGACCTCAAGGGGTTGCGGCGCTTTCGTCCGGTGGGCGCCAAGGCAGCCTTGGCACCCACCGAGGTCTAGGAGGCCCATGATCGCTCCCACGCAATGGGAACGATCACGGCCTAGCCGGCGAAACCACCGGCCTTGAGAAACTCATGCTCGGGTTGGGTGGTTGGCCTGGCCAATACCGCGTTGCGATGGGGAAACCGCCCAAACCGTTCAATGATATCCGCGTGCTCCTTGGCCCAATGGTAGGTGCTGGCATCCAAATACTGGTTCAGCGCCAACGAACGCTGCTGGTCCGCCGGGTCTTCGGAATGTTCAAACGGCAGATAACAGAAGGCGCGCAGTTCGGGCTCGATCTGTTGATCCAACCCGGCGTCCACCGCCCGCCGCGCATACAAACGCGCCAGCGGGTCGGTGGCAAACATATGGGCCGTGCCGCGAAACGCATTGCGCGGGTATTGATCCAGCAAAATCAGCAAGGCCAGCGCACCCTGCGCCGAATCCAGCCAGCTTTCCAACTCACGCCGGGCGGCTTGCATATGCGTGGCGTGAAAGGTCTCGCGAAAGGCTGCGTCAAACGCGTCGTCCTTGGCGAACCAGCGTTTTGGCCCTGCCTGCTTCCAGAACGCGATCACTGCCTCGGCGGATTGTTCGTTCATGCTCGTCATCGTCCTCTCCAACACTTAACACAAAAAAAACCGTACAGACTTCATCATCGACGTCGGCAATATCCATCAAGTTTCCCACATGGGCTGCGCAAGCTTGCGCGCGGTCGCACCATTGCACATAGGGTTTACCTGATGATCCACCGTCTTGCCCAGGTTTTCAGCGACTCCAATAGCCAAGTGCGCAACAAGCTGTCGGGTACAACATCAACGGGATCTTTGTCGCCAACTGCGCGATCTCGGTGATGCTGTACCGCTGGAAAAGCCTTGATGCCATTGAGCTCAAGCGCCCTGTGGCCTGAAACTGCGCGCCACCGGGTTCAAGGCGCAATAACGTGCAGGTAGAACGCGTGAAACATGAAATACGCACACCCGGCCAACGCCAGCCCCATGCAGCGGTTGAACCAGGTAAACGCCGCCGCCCCGTTGATCCGCCGCCCCAACAGTGCGCCCAACAATGCGTAAACCCACGGCGCGCCGACCGCCCCCAGCCCCAGCAAGGCCGATACGCCAAAGATCGAGGCCCCGGTGATATGCGCCGCCGGCAACATCACGCTGGTGATTGGCAACACCGCGACGATGCCCTTGGGGTTGAGCAACTGGATCACCAGGCCATTCCAGAAGGTCAAGGTCTTGGCAGGCGTGCTTGGGGCGTCATCCACTTCGGTACGTGCGGTGAACACCTGGTAGGCGAGGTACAGCGTGTACACACCGCCAATCAAAGAAATATACGGCAATGCCGCCTGGGAGATGATCGCTTCGCCGGTGTAGCCAAACAGCACGAACATCAGCAGCATCGCGCACCCCACGCCGATGTAGAAACCGCTGGAGCGACGCAATTTGCCCGTAAGCCCGGCATTGAGGCCCATCAAATTGACGGGACCGGGGCTGTACATGACGCTGAACGCGTAAAGGAAAATGTCCATGGCGAACCTGCAGTAGAAGAAGTCGGGCGAGTCTACTGAGCGGGGTGGTGCGCAATCTTGAACGTTTGTGGTTGATTGGCGCACACGTGGCGAGGGAGCTTGCTCCCGCTGGGCTGCGCAGCAGTCCCGAAGCCACACTCTGTAGTGAGTCCCTGGGCGCCCGCTACACATTAAATCGGGGCCGCTGCGCGCCCCAGCGGGAGCAAGCTCCCTCGCCACAGGTAGAGTGTCAGCCGGCCAAACGATAGAATCATCCAATGCGGTCAGATTTTTGACCCGGCTTGTCAGCGAATGGGAAAACGGCACCCTGCGGTTTGACAAACCTGGTGAGTGCCTATTGGGCGTGTTTCGTCACAACCTGTTGATTGCGATCGGAGGTGTTTCACGTGATCCGTACTCCAATCCAGACACCGGCCGGTTACGCCGAGTGTACGTTGCCCCCTCAATGCGCAGACACAACGTTGGCAAGGCGCTGGTGCAACGGTTGTTGGAACACGCAGCGGCACATTTTCAACAGGTGCACCTGACCACCGATACACCAGAAGCCGCAGCGTTTTATCTGCGCTGCGGCTTTCATCAGATAACCAATGGCACAGCAACCCACGCGAAATCGCTTGTGCCGGGCGTCACCGGACCTTGAGCCTTACATCAACGGAATCGAGTAATTCACAAATACCCGGTTCTGGTCCTGGTCCCGCGCGACTTCGCTGCGCGACACGCCATTGCGCCAGCCGAACCCGACGTTCTTGAACGGGCCGCTTTGCACCACGTAGTCCAGGGAGATATCCCGTTCCCATTCGCTGGCGTTGTTGCCGCTGGCGGTGAGGATGTGGTCGCCCTTCAAGTACATCACCGACGCTTTCAGGCCGGGCACGCCGAGCGCGACGAAGTCGTAGGCGTATTGGGCGAAGGCCGTGCGTTCACCGGCCTGGATAAACGTTTGCACGGTACGATCGGTGTAGAGGTACAGGCTGGAGCCGCCCTCCCCTTTATTCACCAGCCCGCCCTGGTTGAGTTGGGCGAAGTTGCTGTCGTCCGAGACTTGTTGGTAACCGGCGGTAATGGCGTGCGGGCCGAGCGAATAGATGAACGCGGCGCTCCAGGTGTTGTTGTCGATCTCCCCCGTGCCGTTCTTGGTATAGCCGCTGAACTTATAGCCTTCTGCACGGCCGGCGGCGCTGCTGTTTTTGCCGTCGGAGGTGGTCTTGAAATAACGCAGATCGGTTTTCAGTGAGCCGTAGTCACCCAACGGCAACACATGGATCAGCCCGGCAAAGTGTTGTTGGTAATAGTCTTCAAGGTTGGCGTAGTAGTACTGCACCAGCAGGTCCTTGTTTACTTGATAGTCGGCACCGGCGTAGTTGAATTTATTGCTTTCCTGGGTGCCGCCTGCCGCTGCCAGGCCACTGCGGTCGCTGGACCCGCGGCCGGTGGTGTGTTGCAGTTGGCCGCCAATCAAGGTCAGGTTGTCGATGTCTTTACTGGTGATCTGCCCACCTTCGAAAGACTGTGGCAGCAGACGGCCATCGTTGCTCACCAGAATCGGCAGGTTTGGGCGCAGGTAGCCGTAGCGCAGCTCGCTCTTGGCGAAACGCGCCTTGGCGGTCGCACCGCCACGGGCCCAGCTGTCGGCAGCTTTGCCGTCATCGTTGGGGATCATCGAGCTGCCGACATGGCGGCCGGCACCACTGTCGAGGGTCAGGCCGAGCATGCCGATAGCATCCAGGCCAAAGCCTACGGTGCCGTCGGTAAAGCCCGACTGGTAGTTGAGAATAAAGGCCTGGCCCCACTCTTCGGTCTTCGACGGCGCGGCGGTGCCGTCGCGGTTATCGTTGTTGAAATAGAAGTTACGCATGTTCAGGTTGGCTTTGCTGTCGTTCAGAAAGTCAGCCGAGGCCAAGGGGCTCAGGGCAATGCCCAAGCCGCCGGTCAATACGCTTAAAACATTCAAAGTGGCTTTCATCAAGGCGAACTCCGGCGCGGAATCCAAGTTCCGGGCGCAAAAAAGGGCAGCAGGGTGCACGCGACCAAACGTGAGTGGGTCGCTGCGTTAACTAACGTTCAATTACCTGGTTATAAGGAAGTGGACCTCCGTGAAACCTCAGTCAATCAATCCATGGGCGTCATAAAACGGATACGGCCCCGGGTAGTCCCCGAACACACCGTTGTGGCTGATCAACCCGTGCTGTTCATCCCAGCGATGCAACAGGTAACCCGCCGGCTCCAGGTTGAAATGCGCGGGCGCGGCGTCTTGCAGGTCGAGCACGATCTGGTGGGAGGTGCCGGGGCAGACACAACTCAGGCTGCCGCCAAAACGCCGCTGCATCGGGCGGTGCAAATGGCCGCACAACAGACGCTCCACTTGTGGGTGGCGGGAGACGACCTTTTCCAGCGCAGCCGCGTTGATAAAAGGTTCGCGGTCCATATGACCGATGCCGCTGATAAACGGCGGGTGATGCAGGATCAGCAGGGTCGGTACATGCGGGCGCAGCGCCAATTGCGCGTCCAGCCACTGCAACTGGCTTTCCAGCAACTGCCCGCCATGGCCACCGGGGATGGTCGAATCGAGGCCGATCAAGCGCAACGGGTGCTCATCCACAACCCAGTCCAGCGGGCCATCCGCCGACGTCGGCAAATAGCGGTGATCGCCGAATGCATCCAGCAACGGCCCACGCGTGTCATGGTTGCCCGGCACCACATAGCAAGGCATGTGCAGGCGCGACAGCTCCGGGTGCAGCACGGCGTATTCATCGGCGCGACCAAAATCCACCAGGTCGCCGCTGACCACCACGATGTCGGGCCGTGGGTCACTGGCATTCAGATGGTCGACGGCACGGCGCAGTGCGCCCAGCGTGTCGACCACGCCATAGGTGAGGCGATTACCGGCTTTCAGGTGCAGGTCGCTGATCTGGGCAACAACAAACGGACGGTTCACAGTAAATTCTCAAGCATTGAGGGTAAATAACTTGTGTGGCGCAATCGCCAGGGCAATCGGTGCGCCGACGCTGTGCAATAGGTTGTCGCTGCTGTCCACCAGCAGCGGTTGGGCGCCACCGACATCCACCAGCAGGCGGCTTTGTGCACCCTGGAAGAATTGCGCCACAAGATGGCCGTGCACGTGCCCTTCGTCTTCCATCACCCGCAAGTGTTCGGGCCGGCAATAGACGGTGCTCGGCGAGTCAGCCCTGTGCCACGGCAACTCGCCGCCGCAGACTTTCAGGCCGTGGGCGGTGCGATCAAGCACCACAAAGGCATTGAGGTTGCCGACAAAGCCTGCGACGAACGCATTGGCCGGTTGCTGGTAGATCTCACGCGGGCTGGCCAGTTGCGCAACACGGCCCCGCTCCATGACCAGGATGCGATCGCCCAGGGCCATGGCTTCGCCTTGGTCGTGGGTGACAAATACCGAGGTGATGCCCAACCCACGCAACAGCTCATCCAACTCACTGCGCAAACGCTCGCGTAATTGCGCATCCAGGGCTGCCAACGGCTCGTCCAGCAACAGCACTTTGGGGCGCGGCGCCAAGGCTCGCGCCAGGGCCACGCGTTGGCGCTGGCCCCCGGACAATTCGTGGATGCTGCGTTTGCCGTGGTTCTGCAAACCCACCAGTTCCAGCAGTTCTTCACAACGCTTGTTGCGCGCAACGGGCGACAGGCCGCGAATCTTCAAGCCATAGACGATGTTCCCGGCCACATCCAGGTTGGGAAACAGCGCGTAATTCTGGAACACCATGCCCACATCGCGGCGCTCGATCGGCAGGCGGGTGACGTCCTGGTCGCCGAAAAACACCTGCCCCACGTCCGGGCGTTCCAGCCCGGCGATCAGGCGCAGGGTGGTGGTTTTGCCACAGCCGGACGGGCCGAGAATCGCCAGGGTTTCACCGCCTTCGACGGTCAGGTTCAAGTCATGCACGGCCACGGTGCCGTCGGCGAACGCCTTGCGACAGCCCTTCAGGCGGATAGTGATAGCAGTCATCGACGCTCTCCACGGGACAAACGAGCACTGATGGCCTGCAACGCAATCAGCAGCGGCACGATCATCAGCAAAAAGATAAGGGTGTAGGCGCTGGCGATTTCCAGGCGCGCCGAGGCATAGCTGTCGGCCAGACCGACCGGCAAGGTTTTGGTCATCGGCGTGTGAAGCATCCACGTCAGGTTGAACTCACCCAGGCTCAGGGTGACCACCATCAGTACGCCCGCCAGAATCCCCGCCCGGCAGTTGGGTACCACCACACTGAAAAAACGCTTGATCGGCCCGGCCCCCAGGCTCGCGGCGGCCTCTTCCAGCACTGGCAGGTGCTGGCGTTGCATCACCGCCATCACCGGGCGTACCAGAAACGGCAGCGTGAACAGTACGTGACCGACAAGAATGAACAGCCAACTGCTGCGAAAGGTGCCGAACTGGCCGTAGGTCAGCAGTAACGCCAACGCACTGGCGAGCCCCGGCATCGCTACCGGCAGAACCATCAGTTCCTCGAACGCACGGCTGAAGCGGTTGTTCATGCGCACTAACGCATACGCTGCGGGCACACCCAACACACAGACGCACACCGCGCAGGCCAGCGCCAATTGCAGCGACAGCCACACCGTCGGCGAGTAGGCCTGCCACACCTGGATCAGCCAATCGAAGGTCAAGCCGCTGGACAGGCCGACAAAGAAATTGCGCGTCAACCCGGCCAACAACGACATCAACACCGGCACCAGCATGAAAGCGCACACCAGCAGGGTGAACAGCAGTTGAATCACAAACAGCGATGGGCGCTTCACAGGACAGTCCCCGCGTTTTTAACCAGGCGTCGTGTCAGCAACAGCACCGCCCAGGTTACCGCGCCGAGCACCACCGACAGCGCGGCTGCCACGGCAAAGTTGGCGTAATTGGTGAACACGTTGTAGATCGCCACCGGTGTGACATTCAGGCGTGTACCCAGGGTGAAGGCCGTGCCGAAAGCGCCCATGGAGGTGGCAAAGCAGATGGCCCCGCAAGAAGCCAGCGCCGGCGCCAAGCCCGGCACGATCACGTCACACACCACGCGCCAATGCCCCGCGCCCAACGAATGCGCGGCCTCCTCGAGGCTGCGATCGAGGCTTTCGCACGCAGCCATCACCGTGAGAATCACCCGTGGGATCGAAAAGTACAGGTAGCCGACAAACAACCCCGCCAACGAATAGGCAAAGATCCAGCGCTCACCGGCCAAGTGCATCCCCAGCGCCGCAAACAAGCCTTGACGCCCCGCCAACAGAATCACCAGGAAGCCCACCACCACGCCAGGAAATGCCAAGGGAAACGTGAGCAGCGCCACCAACGCCGAACGCCCGAAAAACTGCTGGCGTGCCAGAAACACACCGCTGATGCCACCGATCAACAGCGCGACCAGCGTCACCACCATCGCAAGCATCAGGGTTTGCCCAAGGCTGCCCAGGTATTGCGCGCTGCTCAGCACCTGCCAATAGCCGCTGCCGTTGCTGTCACGGCTCTCGGCGCCCAACACCACCAGGTGCGCCAACGGCAACAGCCAAAAGGCGAGCAGCACCACAAAAGCCGGGGCCAGCGCCCAGGCCGCGTGTCGGGTCGAAGTTGCCACTTACTTGACCTCGTTGAGGTAGCGGGCGGCGAAGGCTTCCTGCACCGCGGCCATTTTCTGGTAGTCCACGACACCCGCGCGGGCGTAATCGCTGTCGGGCAAGAACTGTGCGGCGACCTCGGCCGGCATTTTCACCGGGCGCACCGGGCGCAGGTACGCCTTGGCCCAAAGCGCCTGGCCCTGGTCCGAGAGCACGAAGTCGAGCACCTTCTCGGCGTTGGCGCGATGCGGCGCATTGGCCACTTGGCTCATCACATACGGCACGCTGATGCTGCCCTCTTGCGGGATCACAAAGGCAACGTTGGCGTTGTCCTTGTAGCGGGCACGGTAGGCGTTGAAGTCGTAATCCACCAGGATCGGCAATTCACCGGACAGCACCCGTGCATAGGCAGTTTGCTTGGGCACGATGGGCGCGTTTTTCGCCAGTTTCTGGAAATAGTCGATGGCCGGGGCGAAGTTATCCAGGTCGCCGCCCAAGGCACGGTTGATGGCCACGGCAGACACGTAGCCGACGAATGCGCTGGAGGGGTCGAGGTAGCCGACCATGCCTTTGTATTGCGGCTTGAGCAGGTCGGCCCAGCTCTGCGGCACCGGCAAACCGCCGAGCGCGTCGACGTTGACCATGATGCCCAGGGTGCCCGAATGGATGGCGAACCATCGGCCCTCGGGGTCTTTCAAGCCTGCGGGAATCTGCTCCCAGCCCTTGGGTTTGTAACCCTCCACCACCCCGGCTTTTTGCGCTTGTAAACCGAACGTCACGCCGTAGTACACGACGTCAGCGACCGGGGCGGCCTTTTCCGCCACCAGTTGCGCCAGCGACTGGCCGGAGTTCTTGTTGTCCAGCGGCACCTGTACGCCAGTGCTGGCGGCGATGGCCTTGAGCTGCGTGCCCCAGTCGGCCCAGTCCGGCGGGCAGTTGTAGCAAATCGCGGTTTCGGCGGCCTGGGCCAGGCTGGCCACACCGCACAGCAACACAGCGGCCAGGGTTTTACTGAATGCGCGCATCGAGGGGCTCCTCATGGGGTTGAGTGCTTTCGCCCGGCCGGATATGGCAAGGCAAGCAATGGGAAATCGGGGCGTTACCGGCGATTTGCGCCAGCAGTTGGTCAATCACCGTGCTGGCCAGCAGTGCAATGGGCTGCACCACGCTGCACAGGGTCGGGTGCATCTGGGTGCCAAGGGAGATACCGTCAAAGCCCATCACCGACAGTTGCTCGGGCACATTCCAGGCATTGCGGCGCAGTTCGGCGATCAGGCTGATGGCCAGGAAATCGTTGGAGCACACCAACGCCGTGGGCGCGTCCGGGCCTTGCAGATACGGCTGGATCGCGGCAAATTCGGCCTGGGTGTGCGCCGGCATTTCGATCACGGCGCGCGGTTGAAGGCCATACGCTTTCATCGCATCGCAATACCCGGCGTAGCGCAGTCGCGCACGGTCCGATTGCAAGGCAGGCCCGGCGACCATGCTGATGCGTCGGTGCCCGGCCTCAAGCAAATACCGCGTGGCCAGTGCCATGCCCGCGCGGTTATCAACCGACACCGCGCTGTAGCCGGGGTTGCTCGGCTGGTGGTAAGCCAGCACAAACGGGGTTTGCTCCATAGCCAGGCTGTTCAGCACGCTGCTGCTCTCGGCGTCGGTGACGGTCAGCACCAAGCCATCCACACGCTGGCGCAGCAGCTCTTCGACCACCACGCTTTCGCGCTCGCAGCTGTAATCGGTGGTCGCCAGCAACAAGCTGTAGCCACGCAGCCGCGCTGCGCGCTCCATGGCCTGGAACTGTTCGGCAAACACCGGGTTGAGCAGGTTGGGCACCACCACACCGATCAGATGGGTGGTTTGCAGGCGCAACTGGCGGCCGAGCAGGTTGGGCCGAAAACCCAGCTCACGGGCAGCAGCGAACACCTGCTCACGGGTGGCCTCGCGCACCTGCTCCGGGGAGGCGAAGGTGCGGGCGGCAGTGGCGCGGGATACACCGGCCAACTGCGCAACGTCTTTCAAATCAGTCATTGTCACTCGCTTGAGATCGATCTCATTGGCGAGGACAGTAACGGGGGAATGTGGCAGGACGGTGCCAGGGAGATGACGGTTTAATGGCAGCCAGGGTTCACGAGAATGTCTTTATTGCGACGTAGGGTTCAGCAAATCCGCCCGCTAACCTTTCGATCTGATCCAAGTGCGGGCACAATGCGTGTCCTTTTTTGGCAGGCACCGCCGCAGGCTCTCAAAAATGATCAAAACGCCGTACTACCTCATCGATAAACAGAAGCTTCTGGTCAACATGCAGAAGATTGCTTACGTGCGCGAGCAGTCCGGCGCCAAGGCTTTGCTGGCGCTCAAGTGCTTTGCTACCTGGTCGGTGTTTGACCTGATGCAGCAATACATGGACGGCACCACCTCGTCGTCGCTGTATGAATTGAAGCTCGGTCGCCAGAAGTTCGAAGGTGAAGCGCACGCCTACAGCGTGGCCTGGGCCGATGACGAAATCGAAGAGATGCTGGAGAACTGCGACAAGATCATCTTCAACTCCATCAGCCAACTGCAACGTTTTGCCGAACGCAGCGAAGGCAAGACCCGCGGCCTGCGCGTCAACCCGCAGGTGAGCAGCTCCGACTATTTGCTCGCCGACCCGGCGCGCCCGTTCAGCCGCCTGGGCGAATGGGACCCGGTGAAGATCGAAGGCGTGATTGATCAAATCTCGGGCTTCATGTTTCACAACAACTGTGAGAACGGCGACTTCAGCCTGTTCGACAAAATGCTCGGCACCATCGAAGAACGCTTCGGCGCGCTGCTGCACAAGGTCGAGTGGGTCAGCCTTGGCGGCGGCATCCACTTCACCGGTGAAGACTATGCCGTGGACGCGTTCTGCGCGCGCTTGAAAGCGTTCTCCGAGCAGTACGGCGTGCAGGTGTATCTGGAACCGGGTGAAGCAGCGATCACCAACAGCGCCTCGCTGGAAGTCACCGTGCTCGACACCCTCTACAACGGCAAGAACCTCGCCGTGGTAGACAGCTCCATCGAAGCTCACCTGCTGGACTTGCTGATCTACCGCCTCAACGCCAAATTAGCGCCGAGCGACGGCGAACACACCGTGATGGTGTGCGGCAAATCCTGCCTGGCCGGGGACATCTTCGGCGAGTATCAATTTGATCGTCCGCTGGCCATCGGCGATCGGCTGTCGTTCATCGACACCGCAGGCTACACCATGGTCAAGAAAAACTGGTTCAACGGCCTGAAAATGCCGTCCATCGTAGTGAAACAACTCGACGGTACAGTCGAGGTGGTTCGTGAATTTGGTTACGACGACTACCTGTCCAGCCTTTCGTAAGCTGGCGGATAAAGGAGAGATAAAGCAATTGAAAAAGAACGTTCTTATCATTGGTGCAGGAGGTGTCGCCAAGGTGGTGGCCCACAAGTGCGCGCAGCACAACGACGAACTCGGTCGTATTGCTATCGCGTCGCGCAACATCTCCAAATGCCAGGCCATCATCGACAGCGTCAAGGCCAAGGGTAGCCTCAAGGTGCCCGCCGACATCCAGGCCTTTGCGCTGAACGCTTTGGACGTGGAAGCGACCAAGGCCCTGATCCGCGAGACCGAGTCGCAGATCGTTATCAACGTGGGTTCCGCGTTCCTCAACATGTCGGTACTGCGTGCCTGCATCGACACGGGCGTTGCGTACCTGGACACCGCCATTCACGAAGAGCCGGGCAAGGTCTGCGAGACCCCGCCGTGGTACGGCAACTATGAATGGAACCACCTGGAAGAGTGCAAACAGAAGAACATCACCGCCATCCTTGGCGTGGGCTTCGACCCGGGTGTCGTCAACGCGTATGCCGCGCTGGCGCAGCAACAGCATTTCGACCGCATTGATTCAATCGATATTCTCGACGTCAATGCCGGCAGCCATGGCAAATACTTCGCCACCAACTTCGACCCGGAAATCAACTTCCGCGAGTTCACCGGGCAGGTGTGGAGCTGGCAGAACAGCCAGTGGACCAGCAACACCATGTTCGAAGTCAAACGCACCGACGACCTGCCGGTCGTCGGTTCGCAGAACCTCTACCTTACCGGCCACGATGAAGTGCACTCGCTGTCGAAAAACCTCGATGTGCCCAACGTGCGGTTCTGGATGAGCTTCGGCGAACACTACATCAACGTGTTCACCGTATTGAAAAACCTCGGCCTGCTCTCCGAAAAACCGGTCACCACCGCCGAAGGCCTGGAAGTCGTGCCGCTTAAACTGGTCAAGGCCGTGCTGCCCGACCCGTCTTCGCTCGCCCCCGGCTACACCGGCAAAACCTGCATCGGTGACCTGGTCAAAGGCACCAAAGGCGGCCAGCCACGTGAGATGTTCATCTACAACGTGGCGTGCCATGAAGAAGCCTTTGCCGAGACCGACAGCCAAGGCATCTCCTACACCGCAGGCGTACCACCGGTGGCCGCTGCGCTGCTGGTGGCGCGTGGCGAGTGGGACGTGAAACACATGGCCAACGTCGAGGAACTGCCGGCTGAGCCGTTCCTGAAGGCGCTGGACGTGATGGGCTTGCCGACTCGGATTAAAGACGAGCACGGTGATCGGGCTTGGGATGCGATTGCTTGATTAGGTGATTGCTGACCGAACAAAAAAATGCGCCCTCTGGGGCGCATTTTTTGTTTGGAACAAACGCAAATCTCCACCCCAATGAAGATCAACCTGTGGGAGCTGGCTTGCCTGCGATAACGGTCTTCCAGTACCGCATGGGTTGGCAGACACACTGCTATCGCAGGCAAGCCAGCTCCCACATTGAATCTCCGGTGAATGCCAAAACAGTTCAAAAAACTGTCAATTCTCACAGGTTACGCCTCCCACAAACTGCGCTAGCTTAGCCAGTCGAGAGCGCAATCATCGATTGGCTCACCCATTCATCATGAGCGAAAGGACTCGTCCATGAACCGGCCAAAACCCGCAACCCGCAACACTTCGCCGATCAAGCCACGGGGACGAAACCGTTTAGGCATCACCGCCCACCTGCCCCACTGGGTGTTCGCGCTGCTCATCGCACTCTGCGCCCTCGGCGCACTGCAAGACCGCGCCCGCCGCGTACGGCCGGTGTACGCCGTACTGCTGTGTGTCGGCGTGCTCATGCTGTTATGGGCGGGCTGGATACGCTGGTTTGCGCCTGGTTCATAGCTCGCAGGTATGACACTCGCCATCAACGAGCGATGAAGATCAACCTGTGGGAGCTGGCTTGCCTGCGATGGCGGCCTTTCAGTGCCGGATGGGTTGACTGACACACTGCTATCGCAGGCAAGCCAGCTCCCACAGGAGATCGCGTGCGTTCAGATAATTCCCACAGTGGTTTCAGGTTGTCGGTCGGAAGTGGGCTGACTAATCTCTGTGCCGTCGCTGCCAATTCAGCGGCCGGATTTGACCGTCCGATTAATTAAAGTACAGCTTGGCTCTAACCTATTTCAGGTGTTTTTTTCACGCCTGAGGTATCGTGTTGCGGTGGCTGTATGCGGGATACCTTCGGGTATGCCGGATTTCCTTTGATTGCCGGTCGGTCAACCCGTGTACAGCTGCCACCCTCTTCGCTTGACCGCGAACGTTGGCAGCTCCACTTAATCTTAGGACCTTCACCATGATCAAAGACAGCCCAAATCCCCCAGGCCAGCCAGACTACGACACCAGCACCCTGCACGAAGTGGCCTACCGTGCGATCGCCCACTACCTCAACCCCGGCAAACCCATTCCTGAACCCAGCGAAGGCATCTTCACCGTGCGCGCCGACCTGGGCACCGAAACCCTGCTGGTCAATGCTTCCCAGGATCTGGCGTCCATCAGCAATATCGCCAACCACCTGGCGTTTGAAATCGACGGCTCCCAACGCAATGTCGCGCTGGGCATCTGCCGCATGCTCGAAGGTGTGCAACTGCTGGTGGACAAAGCTCTGAACGTAGCGCACCCAGCCGCCTGAAGATCGTTTCCACGCGTTGTGAACGATCAACCTCAAAACCGATGAAGATCAATAGGTGGGAGCTGGCTTGCCTGCGATGACGGCCTTTCAGTACCGCATGGGTTGACTGACACACTGCTATCGCAGCATAGGTATCTACACAACTTTTAAAAGCAGCCTATTTCTCCTGTGGCGAGCAGGCTTGTCCTGCTCGCCACAACAGCCCACCTGCCACAGACTTCGTGTTAACCGGTTGTGTAGATACCTATGGCTATCGCAGGCAAGCCAGCTCCCACAGGAGATCGTGTGCGTTCAGATATTTCCCACAGTGGTTTCAGGTTGTCGGTCGGAAGTGGGCTGACTAATCTCTGTGCCGTCGCTGCCAATTCAGCGGCCGGATTTGACCGTCCGACTTTAAAGAGCAACTGCACCCACACCGATCCTGGGCGTTTTTTTTACGCCTGATGTATCGTGTCGCGGCAGCTGTACGCGGGATACCTTCGGGTATGCCGGATTTGCTTCTTTAGCCGGTCGGTTAACCCGCGTATAGCTGCCACCCTAATTCGTTTGACCGCGAATCGTGGCAGCTCCATTTATAAAGGAGCTTCACCATGATCAAAGACAGCCCAAACCCCCCAGGCCCACAAGACTACGACACCAGCACCCTGCACGAAGTGGCCTACCGTGCGATCGCCCACTACCTCAACCCCGGCAAACCCATTCCCGAACCCAGTGAAGGCATCTTCACCGTGCGCGCCGACTTGGGCACCGAAACCCTGCTGGTCAACGCTTCCCAGGACTTGGCGTCCATCAGCGATATCGCCAACCACCTGGCGTTTGAAATCGACGGCTCCCAACGCAATGTCGCGCTGGGCATCTGCCGCATGCTCGAAGGTGTGCAACTGCTGGTGGACAAAGCCCTGAACGTGGCCCACCCAGCCGCCTGAAGATGGACGAGATAGAGCGCCTGAGCTATCTTCGGGCGCTCTATCGACAGACCGGAACAGGAAGTTACCGCTTGAGTACCTCGCCCCTTCTACGAAGCCGCACCTTCGCCCTCCTCGCCGGCCTTGCTTTTGTTGCCGTGGACCAGTTGGTCAAACTGCTGGCCCTGGTTTCGCTGCAAGCCAGCAGCTTCAAAATTGGCTCCAGCCCTCTCAACCTTGCGCTGGAACTGAGCCTCAACCCAGGCGCCTTCCTCAGCCTGGGCGCCGCATTGCCGCCGCAGGTCAAACAGCTGATCTTTATCGTTGGCGTAGCCGTCGTGGTGACGTGGGCCATGTGGTGGTCGCTTTCCAACTGGAGCCAGCCGCTGCGTAAAGTCTTGCCGCTTTACGCGATTGCCTTGGGCGGTATCGCCAACTTGATCGACCGTGTGTTTCGCGACGGGCATGTCGTGGATTACATGGTGCTGAACGTGGGGCCAACACATACCGGCGTGTTCAATATTGCTGATATCGCAATTACAGCCGGGGCATTGTTTTTGATGCTTGATCTGTTCGTGAAACCTCACAGGTCCTGATCAGCAAGGGGATTCATGCATCAGCGTGAATCCCCAGGCACTCAAAACACCGACCACCCAATCCGCTCGCTCAGCAACTCCAACGCCTTCATCCCCGCCAGCGAGTTCCCCGCCGCATTCAATTCAGGCGACCACACGCACACCGTAAACTGCCCCGGCACCACGGCGACAATTCCGCCGCCGACGCCACTCTTGCCCGGCAAACCCACACGGTAGGCAAAGTTGCCCGCCTCGTCATACAGCCCGCTGGTGGCCATGATCGAGTTGACCTGCTTGGTCTGGCGCGCGGTCAAAATCTGCTCGCCACTGTGGGCACTTACGCCCTCGTTGGCCAGGAAGCTGAATGCCCGGGCCAAATCCAGGCAGCTCATTTGCAGCGCGCAGTAGTTGAAGTAACTGTGCAGCACCGCGTCGACGTCGTTGTGGAAGTTGCCGAAGGACTTCATCAAATAGGCCATTGCCGCGTTGCGCGCGCCGTGCTGGGCCTCGGAGTCGGCGACGACGCTGTTGACCAGGATTTGCGGGTTACCCGACAGGCGCCGCACAAAGTCACGCATCGACAAAATCGGCACGGCGAAGCGTGACTGGTTGATGTCGCAGATCACCAGGGCGCCGGCATTGATGAAGGGATTGCGCGGGCGGCCGCGTTCGAACTCCAGCTGCACCATGGAATTGAACGGTTGCCCCGAAGGCTCGTGGCCCAGGCGCTCCCAGATGGTTTCGCCGCCATGGTCGATGGCCTGCACCAGGCTGAACACCTTGGAGATGCTCTGTACCGAGAACAGCGTGTCGGCATCGCCTGCGCAATAGGCCGAGCCATCGTTGCCGTACACGGCGATGCCAAGCTGATTGGCGGGTACATCGGCGAGTGCGGGAATGTAGTCGGCGACTTTGCCCTGGCCGATCAGGGGGCGAACTTCGCTCAGGATCGATTCCAGCAGTGCCTGCATGTCTTGTCCGGTCATTCTTATTGAATCAGTGATAAGCGGGGCGCGGAGGATACTTTAATGCGTCCGCGAGGACACCCCCTTGATCGTTCCTACGCGCTGCGTGGGAATGCCGCCTCGGACGCTCCGCGTCCCGCACCTGAAGTCGTGACGCGGAGCGTCACAGGATGCATGCCCACGCGGAACATGGGAACGATAGCGCAACGATCGGGCACATCAAAAATGCGCCACATCCGACACCTGCTCATCGAGTACATCCCGCGCCAGCGCCCAGGCGCGCTCCCTGGATTCCACCACCAGCAGCGGGTAGCCCCAGGCCTTGCCGAACATCAGCGCAAATGGCTTGAGGGCCAGGCGTTGCGCGGCGCTGGGTTCCACCTGGATCATGCCTTTGACGTAAGTGCGCAACGCCTGTTTGTTTTTTTTCATCCAGATCGAGGCGTGTTTGCGCTCCTCGTGAGAGTGCTCGTGGTTGTTTTCGTCGACGGCTTTTTCGTGCAGCAGCACAAACGCTTGCTGGCGAGCCAGCAGGCTTTCGAACACCGCAAAAGCATCCTCCGGGCCGCCTTCGTTAGGCGCGTCAAACACGATTTTCACCACGGGAAAGGTTGAACTGTCGAGTCGCATGGCAAAGCTCCTAAATGAGAGTGGCTCTCACTATAGAGATCTTGCGACTGGACGGCATTGCACAGAATAGCCAGAATATTTCGCAGTTCGGCCAAATAGCGAATCCGCCATGCAACGCCACCGCCTTGAAGAACGCGACCTGTCCAGGTCCAGGGACGCCGACCTGATCCCGCGCGCAGTGGTCGCCGTGGGCGCCACCAGCACGTCCGAGCGTTGGGAACATACGCCGCACTCGCACCGCAAAGGCCAGTTGATGTACACCCTGCGCGGGGTGATTCATTGCCAGATCGAGGCCGGCATCTGGATCGTGCCGCCCCAGTGCGCACTCTGGATTCCCGGCGGCCTGGCCCATGCCGCGCGGGGTGCCGGGGAGGCTGAGGTGTATTGCCTGCTGATCGACCCGGACGCCGCCGGCGCTCTGCCCACCCAAGGCTGCACGTTAGCCGTGTCCGGGCTGTTGCATGAGTTGATCAGCAAGGCGGTGAGTTTTCCGCACTTGTACGAGGAAAACGGTGCGCAGGGACGCTTGATCAACACACTGTTGGACGAACTGGCCCAAGCCCCCATTGAAGACTTGCACCTGCCCATGCCCCAGGACCTGCGACTGCGGCGCCTTGCCGACAGTTTGCTGGCAGACCCCAGCGACAAGTCCACGCTCGAACAATGGGCACAGCGCATCGGCATGAGCGAGCGCAGCATGACGCGCCTGCTGCTGGAGGAGCTGGGTTTGAGTTTCGGCCGCTGGCGCCGGCAGTTACATGTGATTCTGTCACTGCAACGCCTGGCCAAGGGTGAAAGCGTGCAACGGGTAGCGCTGGACCTGGGTTACGAGAACGCCAGCGGCTTTATCACCATGTTCCGTAAAGCCGTGGGCCAGCCGCCGGCGCGTTACCTGGCGGATCGCGCCGGCGCGTCGAGTGCAACGGCGGTTGGCGCCATCGCCTTGCACCCCGACAGTTGATCAACGCTGAACCGGAATGCGGATATCACCGCCCCTGCATTGGCTCTTAACACTGCGGGGGCAGCCGGCAAAACGCAGCTCTTTGCTCAGGCACACGCGTACTTCAGACAGCACCTTGCCTTTGCAAATGACCGCCATGCCATGGTTGCCCATGGCCGGGTTGCTCTGGCGGAACAGGCTCTCGATCGCTTGTGCATCCATGTAATTGGGCACATTGAACGGCTGCAACTGCTGCGGAATCTGCACGTTGGCCAAGGCCGTATCGGTGGCCTCCAGGTAACGCGAAGCGTCCAGCCCGCTGCAGGTGCCGTGTTTGGCCCACTCGTGCTTGAGCAACGCCTGCGTGGGGAAGATCAGCGCACCTTTGGCCAGGTCCGCCGCCGACAACCGCGATTGCGTATCGCACGACGCGGGCCAGCCGCCCTTGGCGTACTGCGGCCAAAGCCCGTGCAACACAAACCCGTAGCCTTTGCCCGTGCATTGCTCGTTGCCAGGGTGCGTCAGGCAGAACGTCGGCGACCATGACAGCGACAACACATAAAAATCAAACTCCCCAGGCGTCCCTTGGCTACGTGGGGCCGCCAGCACATTGGTGGCCAGTAACAGCCACAACAGCATCCAATATTTCATTTGCCTATTCCTGAGAGAAAAAACAGGTATATCCCGATTAACCCGGCAAATTAGGGTTACGGAGTAACACCTTATCGAGGATCCGGTCGGTCTTCAGCGCCTCGATCGCCAGTGACGGATGTTCGGCTTCGCCACAAATATGCGCATTCATGGCCAGTACGTGATGCCACTGGATATGTGCATGGCAGGGTATTTCCAGCACCTCATTCACCTCACCTTCCAGGCGTAACGGCTGGTCTTCAAACACGGCAAAGGTGATGCGGCCGCGGCTGCCGATCAGCTCCACGCGGTCTTCGCGCCGGTCTGCGACAAAGTTCCAGCAACCCATGCCCAGCGCGCCATTCGCGAAAGTCCAGCAAGCCGTTACCGCATCTTCAGCCACATAATTGCCGGCCTGGCGCGCGGTAAACCCGGTGACCTCGACGATATCGCCGGCCAGGTACTGGAACAAATCAAACCCATGGCTCGCCAGGTCGGCAAAGTAGCCGCCGCCGGCAATAGTCGGGTCGGTGCGCCAGTTGGCAGCGCTGGCATCGGCGGCGGCCGGTGGCTTGCACAGGCTCCAGGTCACGTGGCGCAACTCGCCAATGCGCCCTGCCTGCAGCCAGTCGCGTACTTGTTGAAAGCGCGGCAACGAACGGCGGTAGTAAGAGACAAACAAGTGCAGCCCGGCCCGCTCGAAGGTGCGCTGCATCAAGGCGCTCTGCTCGGCATTCAACGACATGGGCTTTTCGACGCAGCAATGCTTGCCGGCTGCCGCCACCATCAGGCTGTATTCGAGGTGGCTGTCGGGCGGTGTGGCGATGTACACCGCGTCCACTTCGGGGTCGTCGATCAAGGCCTGGGCGTCGGTATAGAAACGGGCAATGCCGTGGCGTGCCGCATAATCACGCACGGCTTCTTCACGGCGCCCCATCACGGCCACCAGCGCCGAACCTGGCGCTTTGTAGAAGGCGGGTCCACTCTTGAGTTCAGTGACGCTGCCACAGCCAATCATGCCCCAACGTACGGTATTCATCAGTTGTCCTCGTCCGTTTTCATCAAGGGGGCAGTATCCACATCACCGCTGGTGCATGCCAGCCTGAATCAGCATGACAATTGCATTACACTTTCATGACAGCCATTGGGCCAGGCAGGTGTAGACATTGAAAATCCGTGCAACCGTAATTTGTGAACACCAGGGGCATATCCTCTTCGTGCGCAAGGCCCGCTCGAAATGGGCCTTGCCGGGCGGCAAGGTCGAGCGTGACGAGCGCCCGGTCGGCGCCGCCGCACGCGAGCTGGAAGAAGAAACCGGGTTGAATGTGGATGGTTTGTTGTACTTGCAGGAGCTGAAGGCCCGCGACACCGTGCACCACGTGTTCGAGGCCTCGGTGGTGAACATCAGCGAGGCGCGCCCTTGCAACGAGATCATTGACTGCCGGTGGCACGCTTACGGCGCCATGGACGAACTGGACACCACCGACGCCACCCGCCACATCGTCAAGTCGTTCCTACGACGCCTGTAAGTCCGCACTCTGCCCACTGTCCAGCAAACCGCGCTTGACTCCACCCTTGGCTTTCTGCCGTTCGACAAAGGATTTGACGAACGCAGCAGCGGCTGCATGCGCCACTGGAACGGCCATGGCCTGGTGAATGGTCATGAAGTTATCGTCAAGCAGGCGCCAGTGCGCAGACACACGGGTTTGCAGAAAATCCCGCACCCCCGCCGCCGCATCCAGGCCTTGCTCGATAAACCAGTCCACCGCCGCCGCAGAAGTGGGCGCACGCACCAGTTCGGCGTGCTGCACGGTTCGGCTCAGGTACAGGTCGTAGGCCGCGCCCTGTCCCACGGCGATACGCTTGCCCGGCGCATCCAGTTGCGCCACCTGGGTCAGCGCCGAATCAGCCGCCACCAGGTACGTGCCCTTGATCGCCACATACGGTGCGCTGAAGGCGATTTGCTGCTCACGCACCGGCTCGATCGCTAGGAACGCCACGCGCCACACGTCTTCGGCCAAGGCGGCAAAGACCTTGCCGGCGGCGTCAAAGGTGATCAGCTCCAGGCTGGCGCCCAGCTCCTCGGCCAGCGCGCGTGCGAGTGCCACCGACACACCCTGCGGCTCGCCGTCGGCGCCGCGCTGCGCCAGCACCGGGTTACCAAGGTTAATAGCGGCGCGCAGTACGCCATCCGGGGCCAACTGTTGCAGTACTTGCGGGTCAATCATCGAGCGCTCCTTGACGGGTCCGTTGCACAGTCTAACGGATCACAAACGGCAACACGCCGCCGTGCTCAAGGTACCCAAGCGCTTGCAGCGAGTCGAGACGCAAGGCCAACACGCTCGTGGCAATACTCCGTCGGCGCGCTCGATACGCAGGCAGCGATGCGGCGACCCGACAAGCCAGCTCCCACACTTGGATCGCATTGCATCAGCTGGATGTGAGCAACCGCTCAGGAACGCGGTCTAGTCCCCGCCACCTGCGGCAGTTTCTCGCGGTTTTTGGCCTGCCCACGCTGGTACAGCGCCTCGACCAGTTTTTGCCGTTCATCCTGGGGCAAATTGCTCGCAAACTGCGCCAGCGTCGCGTCCACCAATGCCCGGAGCGCCGCATCTGCCTCGCGGGCCTTGGCCAGTTCAGTGACCAGCGCATCGCGATCCAGCGTCGGCGCTTCGAGCTGCTTGATCACCCCCAGGCGTGCTTCGCGACCGGCCATGATCAGCGGCTGGCTGTCGGCGCGGTTGTGGCGCAACAACTGGCGCAATTCCTTGCGCCGCTCCATCGGCAACTTGATCATCGCCTGGCGCAGACCGTTCTGGTTGACCACCGCTTCTGCGGGCTTGGCGGTAGCCATCCAGTGATAGAGGCCGCCGCCCACGCCACCGATCAAAAACACATTGAGTAATACCGAGAAAACCAGCCAGGGTTTAAGGGAAGTTGGGGTCATTGCTCGGTTTCCTCGGCGTTGACGGTGAAGACGACATCGGCGTCGCCCTGATCGAAGACGCTGGGCAGCACGTCGGATGACAGCATCGGCAACGGCACACTCAGTGACGCCACCAGTACCCCGGCGGCGATGCCGGCAATGCCCACGCCCACCAACCCGGCAGGCGACAGCCAGTTGGCATAGCGTGCCCAGAACGACGGCCGTCGCGGTGCAGACTCGCGAATCTGTCGTGCAAGCGCCGGTTCGTTGAACACCAACTGATGGCTGTCCAACTGGGCGTCGAGCCAACCGACCTCGCGCAACGCCTCGCGCGCGCGTGGGTTGCCGCTGTCGAGCAGTGCCTGGGCGGCGGCTTGTTCGGCGCTGGGCCAGCGATGCAGGCTGGCGCCGTAGGCGTCAGCCAAGTGCGCAAAGCGTTCAGGTGTCATGGTTTTCCCCTTCCTGGGCGGGCGAGCCCGGGTGTGTCGGCAAGTTGGCTGCGCAACTGGCGTCGGGCCCGCGACAGCAGGCTCTCCAGTGCCTCGACGCTGATGTTCATCAGGGCCGCGGCGTCGATGTTCGACAGCTCCTGGTAGTACTGCAGCACAATGGCTTCACGCTGGCGCTCGGGCAAGGCCGCCAGGGCGGCGGCCATCCTTGCACTGCGGTCCGCCGTTTCCAACTGTTCATCTGGCGAGGGTGCGCTGTCTGCCAGTTCCAGCGCTTCATCCTCGTTCAACGGGCGTTCCTTGCGCCGGCGCAAGCGGTCATGGCACAGGTTGAGCGCCACGCGGTGCAGCCAAGTGTCAAAACGCGCTTCGCCGGGGCGCCAGTTGGCCGCCTGGCGCCAGATGCGCAGGAAGCTTTCCTGGGCCACGTCCTTGGCTTCGTCGGCATCCCCCAGCAGCCGCCCGGCAAGCGCAAGCAGGCGCGGCAGCTTGCGCGTCACCATTTCGTTGACGGCCGCAGGTTCGTTGTTGCCGATACGTGCCAGTAGCTCAACGTCCGGATCAGTGTCTTTCAATCAGGTAATACTCGGTCCGGGGGCTAAGAGGTTTCAGCGAATCCAGTGCCCTTTGCGCCAGTACCAGTTGGGGCCACGGGATTCCCAGTGCCCAGGCTCCCAGCGTGCGTTACGCACTACTTCCTGCCAGTGGCCCGGCACCCAGGCATACGCGCCACGTTCCCATTGCCAGTGGCCACGGTCCCAGACAAAGCCCGGGCGCTCAGCCGGGATCACTTCAACGCGTTCGGCCGGTGGGGCCTGGCGAATGATCACTTCGGTCTGGGCAAAGGTCGGGGTGCTGACAAGCGCGGCGAAGGCCAGCGGGACCAACAAGGCATAGCGCAATTTGGCCAGAGGGTTCATGGCAACTCCTTCATACGGCGGACGAAAATGTTCGCATCTGATGGGTTGAACGCTGGGCACAGGAAAATCCGTCGCGAGAACGGTGAATTGTTTCTCGACGATGGGAGTATTGCTCAAGGGAAGAAAACGCTGGATGAAATGTTTGAAAGCATCGCGACGGATTTGTGCAGGTGGTGGCGTTCAACAGGTAACGCAAAACACACAATGAGGAAATATCATGCCCCGTCGACTCTCTATGCTGGTTGCCGCCCTGTTGATCGTCAGCCTCAGCGGCTGCGTAATCCTGCCGGAACATCGGCATTGCTGCTGGCGCTACTATGGCGCTGACACCGCCCCCACCAGCAGCGTCAACAGTTAACCGACTGCCGCAAAACCACGCCGCCCGGCCTTGATCTCGGTGCGCAGTTCGCCAATAAGGTTTGAGATGGAACGGATGCTGTCCAGGCCTTGGGGCGAGACCCGGGTCAACAGCAGATCGACGCGACCCGACGCTGGCTCGAACACCCTGATGCGCAGCGAGCCGTCGCTGTTGAGGCTGCAATCACAGGCCAGCGGCAGGAAGCCCGCGGCCATGATCTTATTGAGTTCGTCGAGCGCAATCATGCTGAGCCCCCATCCCTGGGTTCGACCCTGTGGGTGTGATGCAACCAGCATAGATAAGGTTTTGCCTGCTACTGAACAATTAATTCAAAAGTGATAGCTGTGCCACATTTCGCCCTGTAAACGCTGGTGCACTGGCGCCAGAAACCCAACACACGACCTCTCGTCTGCTGCTTTGGCAAGGGCTTGACTCACAACCTGTATCAAAAGACGCTCTTGGCTTTTCGCCATCACCCTGAGCCGCCCGCCATGAGCATCGTTCCCCCGAGCCAGCCCGACAGCGACGTGTACAAAACCCTGCTGGAGTCGACCAAGGCCATCCCTTGGCGCATCGACTGGCAGAGCATGACCTTCAGCTACATCGGCCCGCAGATCGAAACGCTGCTGGGCTGGAGCCCGCAAAGCTGGGTGAGCGTGGATGATTGGGTCGAACGCATGCACCCGGACGACCGTGAATACGTGGTGAACTTTTGCGTGTCGCAATCGCGTGCCGGCGTGGACCACGAAGCCGACTACCGCGCACTGACGGCCAACGGCGAGTATGTGTGGATCCGCGATGTGGTGCATGTGGTGCGCAAGGACGGCGAAGTCGAAGCCTTGATCGGCTTTATGTTCGATATCAGCGAGCGCAAGAAGACCGAAGAGCACTTGATCCGCCTGCAAAAACAACTGGAGGAATACTCCTTCCAGGACGGCCTCACCGGCATCGCCAACCGCCGCATGTTCGACACCGTGCTCGAACGCGAATGGGCCAGTGCCCTGCGCAGCCAATTGCCGCTGTCGTTGATTATTCTGGATATAGACTTTTTCAAGCAGTACAACGACCACTACGGCCATATCAAGGGCGATGAAGCCTTGCGCCAGGTGGCCCGCACTTTGTCGCAGGCGGCCAACCGGCCACGGGATTTTATTGCGCGTATCGGCGGCGAGGAATTTGTGTGGTTGCTGCCCGAAACCGACGCAGCCTCAGCCAGGCAAGTGGCGCAGCGCTGCCTGCACTTGATTTGCCAGCAGCAGATCGAACACGCCGTTTCGCCGGTTTCCAAGTTGCTGAGCCTGAGCCTGGGGGTGGGCACGCATACCGTGACGCCCAACAGCGACCTGCTGGCGTTCGTCGAGTCGGTCGACAAGTTGCTGTATCAGGCCAAACGCAATGGACGCATGCGTGCAGAGTTCGCTGATAGTGAAGTGTGATGCCGAGGTCAAACTCCAGGCAAAAAAAATCCCAAGTAGCTGATGGAAACTTGGGATTTAAAAATGCATAAACCGTGGGAGGTGAACGCCCGGCTATAGTAACGATTGTCAAAACCTGCAACAAGATTATTTTATTCCTTTCGTCGGATTAAAAGCCGCGTAAGTCATTCAATAACCACATGATTTTTAAGGTAGCCAAGTCAACAAGTGCCACTTTTTGGTGCAATAAACCGATATAGCCCTTATCACTTCGTGGCTATATATCCATTGTTCAAATAGGGTTATTGCTTATCACGGCGCGGCACTCTCGCTGTAACGCTTTCTGAGTTGCTTACAGGCCTCAAGCGATTCCAGGCTGGTAGTCGAAGTGGCACGGGCCACACTTTCAAGATGTTGGCACAGCGCCAAGCGTTCGGCGGCCTCTTCCCGTTCCAGGTCAACCTGAGCATTGAAGCGCATAAACAAGATGCCGAGCAGCACCGCGACGCACGCAACCCCGATCGTCGCATAGCGAAGGCCGTTGGTGGACGGGGGTTCTGCCGGGTTCATGATTTAAGATGCCCTGCTCTTTTCATACCGCACATCATCGCCCTCGACCCGGCCCACCTGCGTCCAGCCCAGCCGTTGGTAAAACCCGTTGGCGCGGATTTCACCGCGCCCGTCGGTGATCAGGTACAGCGTCGGGTGGTGCTCAAACAGTGCGGCTTCAGCCACCGCCATCAGTTGACGGCCCAAACCCCGGCCTTCGTAGGCGGGCAATACGAACATCGCAAATACCTCGCCGCTGTCAAAGTTGACCATTGAAAAAGCCGCCGGCTGGCCCTCCACTTCTGCCAGCCACACGCACGGCGCTTCACGGATGCTGTCCGCCAGCACCTGTGGCGTAATGCCCAGATCCGCCATCTGCTCACGGCTCAAGTGGTTCTGCACCACGGCCGTGCGAATGGCGAACAACGTGTCGATATCCGCCAGCGTCGCCAGCCGGATAGGGTTTTGCATAGATGCCTCCTCCGTGGATGCACGCAATTGTATGTAAATAGAAACACACAGATTGTCGTGGATTTGTAAGAGAAGGCGCTCGACTACAGGGGTTTTGCCTGTTGTTGACGCCGAAACTGCCCTGGCGCCAGGCCATGGGCCTTGCGAAAGCAGCGGGAAAAGTACGCCTCGTCGGTAAACCCGCAACGTAGGGCAACTGTACCTATCAATTGCGCAGTGTTGAGCAATAAGGTGCGCGCCAATTGCATTCGGCGGTCGAGCACCCACTGAGAAAAGGGTTTGCCGGTTTCTTTGCGCAGCAAATGGGTGAGGTAGTTGGGTGACAGGAACGCAGCGGCCGCAGCGTCAGTAAGATTGAGGCCCGGCTCGTGCAGATGCTCGCGGATATAGCCGTGCACCCGTGCCAAGGCGTCTTTGCGTCCGCGTCGGGTGGTGTTATTGGCGGCAAACGCCTGCAAGGGTTCGGCGTACTGCTGGCAAACCAGGCCGATCAGTTGGAACAAGTAGCCCTTCAAGCGCTCACGCGCGCCGAAAGTGCGCTGGGCGTCCAGGGTGCGCATATGGCCGAGCCAGATGTGCACTTGTTCAAAGTCGGCGTCATCAAGAATGAAGTCCAGGTGCTCCTGAAAACGGAACGGTGACAGCTCCGGCGCCTGGCTGATGGGGATGTCTTCCAGGTCCAGCGGGTCGCAGGTCAACTGCGGCAGGAAGAACGCCTGGCTGAAGTTGATCAGCATGAACTCGCCGTCTTGCGGGTGGGGAATCACATGCAGGCGATGGGGCAGGATAAACGCCATGGCTTTGTGCGGGAACGGACGCACCGCGCCGCCGATATGTTGCACAGTGTCGCCGCCCAGGTTGATCTGGATCTGGAAGTATTCATGCCGATGCGGGCTGGTCAGCGCCGCCCGCCCGCGCTTGTCGCGGATATAGAAGTCGGGGCGGTCGCTGCGTTGTTCCATGCCATAGGTGGTGACGCGGGTGCCTGGCATAACAGTCTCTCGAATGGCCTGGGCACCACTTTAGCCTCAACCCTGGCTGAGGGTGAAACTCAACTCGCCGATGCCCTCGATGCCAGCGGTAACCGCATCCCCACGCTGCAACGCGCCGACGCCTGCCGGGGTGCCGGTAAAGATCAGGTCACCGGCCTTGAGTGCTACGGATTTTGAGGCGTAGCTGATGATTTCACTCACCGACCAGATCAGGTCAGCCAAGTCGCCGACCTGGCGCTGCTGACCATTGACCTTGAGCCAGATCTTGCCGCTGGCAGGGTGCCCGATAACGCTCGCAGGTTGCAAGGCGGTGCTGGGCGCCGATTCATCGAACGACTTGCCCCAATCCCACGGACGCGCGAGCTTTTTCGCCTCGGCCTGCAGGTCGCGACGGGTCAAGTCGATACCGACGCCATATCCCCATACGTGAGACAAAGCGGCTTCAGGGCTGATATCCACCCCACCCTTGCCGATGGCCACCACCAGCTCCACCTCATGGTGCAGGTCGGCGGTCAGTGGCGGATAAGCGATCACGCCTTCGGCCGGCACCACCGCGTCCGCCGGTTTCATGAAGAAAAATGGCGGTTCGCGATCCGGGTCATGCCCCATTTCACGGGCGTGTTCACTGTAGTTGCGGCCCACGCAGAACACGCGGCGCAGCGGGAAACTTGCATCGCTGCCCTGTACGGCCAGGGATGGGGTTGGCGCGGGGGGGAGTACGTAATCAGTCATGGCCTGTGCCTCTTGGTTTACCTGGCGCCAGTATGGCCAGCAGCGCCGAGGCAAAGTTGGACAGGCTTACGCAGATTTTGCACTGACCGGTGCAAAACAGTCCTGGATCATTTACGCGCCACTTTGTAGCGCAGGCAGTCCTGGTAAAAACTCTGGCGGATGACTTCGGGCTTGAGCCGTGAGCGGCTGTCGTAGGTCTGCTCGGTGATGCCCATGGCCATCATGCGCATCCACGATTTGCTGAACTTGATGGTCTGGATCTTCTGCCGCGCGGCATACAGCGACACACCCGACAGCTTGAGTTCCTGTGCCCTGGCGGCGGTGCCTGCGCCCCAACTGCACATGTACTTGTCACCCTCGCGCAACTCTCGGGCCTGCACGCTCGCCGCGCCGCCAGCCAGGGAACAGGCGATCAGCATCATTCCAACAGTGCGCATTTGCATCCCCATCTAACCACCTGAAAATAAAAGTGATTTTGGCGGGGATTTTGTTACAAAGGGGCCATTAAATTGCCTTCCTGGGTAAACATTTACCTAATAAATGTTGGCAAACCCTGTGGCGAGCGACTGTGGCGAGCGAGCTTGCTCGCGCTGGGGCGCGCAGCGGCCCCTTGACCGGATGACCGTGTACTTCAGGTGTACCCAAGTGTCAGGTTTTGGGGCTGCTGCGCAGCCCAGCGCGAGCAAGCTCGCTCGCCACAACAGCTCGCTCGCCACAAAAAACGGATCACCCTAAAGGGTGCCGATTACCACTGGTAAGTGGCACTCGCCTGCACGGTGCGCTGCGAGCCATACCAGCACCACGAATAGGAGTAGCACGAGGCCACGTATTCTTTGTTTGCCAGGTTGGTCGCGTTCAGCGCCAGGCGCAGGTTGTCTTTGGGGTTGGCGATATTCGGGATGTCGTAGTGCAGCGCCGCATCCATCAAGGTGTAGCCCGGTACCTTCAGGGTGTTGGCGGTATCGCCCCAGGACGAGCCCACATACCGCGCGCCGGCCCCCACGCCGAAGCCCTTGAGCAGGCCGTCGTGGAAGGTGTAGTCGGCCCACGCCGAGGCCGTATGGCGTGGCACGCCGTAGGTGGTGGTGCCCTCAACGGCAATCGCCGGCCCAGTGCCGACATCGCTGATCGGCGCGTAGCGAACGGTACTGTTGGATTTGCTCGCGCGGTTGTCCAGATAGGCGTAAGCCGCGGTAATGTTCAGGTTGTCGTTGAGGCTGGCCTTGCCTTCCAGTTCAAAGCCACGGGACTGTTGCTCGCCGTCCTGGATCTGGCAGCGGCCACTGCCGCACAGGTGCGTCGGGTCCGGATCCATGGTCGGCACGTTGGATTGGCGCAAGTCGAAAATCGCCGCCGTAATGAAGCTGTTGCTGCCTGGCGGCTGGTACTTGATGCCGATTTCATACTGTTTGCCTTCGGTCGGCTTGAACACCGAACCGCCGTAACCCGTGCCCGATTGCGGGTTGAACGACTCCGCGTAGCTCGCGTACGGCGCCAGGCCGTTATCGAACAGGTAAACCAGGCCGACCCGTCCGGTAAACGCCTTGCTGTCCAGCGACGACTTGCTCTTGGTGCCGGAGCTGATGGTTTTGGTGGTGCTGTCGGTGCTGGCCCAGTCATAGCGACCACCCAGCAACAACACCCATTGGTCCCACTTCATTTGCTCTTGCAGATAAACACCGGTCTGCTCGCTGCGCGAGGTCGCGTCGGTGATGAACGCGGGTGTGGTGACCGGCGCGCCGTAGACCGGATCGAAGATATCCAGGTTCGGGCCACTGCCATAACCGGTCTTGGTGTCGGTGCGGGTGTTCTGGTAATCGAGCCCCATCAACAGCGTGTGCTGCAACGAACCAGTGTCGAATTTGGCCTGCACCTGGTTATCGATAGTGTAAGCATCCATGTCCACATCGGCGGCGATGGTGGAGCGTTTGGAGGTGCGGTAATCGCCCATCAGGTTGCTGTTGTAAATGCTACGGTAGACGCCTTCGGCGCGCAGGTAACGGGCGTTCTGGCGCACCGTCCAAACATCGTTAAAGTGGTGTTCGAAGGCGTAACCGATGGAGTAATGCTCGCGGTCGCTTTTCTCGAAGCTCTTTTCACCGTCATAGAAGTCCACATCGATCTTGCGTCCGGTAGGGCTGCGCAGCACCGAGCCCCAGGCTGGCACCGACCCGTAGGACGCGCCCTTCGGGTCTTTCTGAAAATGCCCAAGCAAGGTCAGCGAGGTAGCATCGTCCGGGCGCCAGGTGAAGGCACTGGACAGCGACTGGCGGCGGGTTTCGGTGTGGTCGACCTGGCCATCTGCGTCATCGAACAACCCCGCCACGCGATAGGCATACACACCCTGATCATCAATCGGGCCGCTTAAATCAAAGGTAGTGCGCTTCTTGTTGAAGGTGCCGTATTCCACGCCGACTTCATGAAACGGCGTGTCCAGCGGGCGTTTGGTGACCATGTTGATCACCCCGCTTGGCGTGCCCTGCCCGTACAGCACCGAGGCCGGCCCGCGCAGCACTTCGACGCGCTCCAGGTCGAAGGCGTCTTTTTGCGGCAAGGCATCTCGGCTCGATGGCATACGCAGGCCGTCGAGGTAGGTTGCCGGGGCGAAGCCACGGATAGTCAGTTGGTCGAGGCGCGAAGCCGTGGCCCCACGGGTCTCCGGCACCACGGCGGCGCTGTAGCGCAGGATCTGGTTGAGGCTTTCGGCGTTTTGCGCACGCATCTGGTCCTTGGTGACCACCGAAATCGACTGCGGCGTCTCGATCAGCGCGGTATCGGTCTTGGTGCCCGACAGGCTGCGGGTGGCGACATAACCCGCCACCGGCCCAGTGGGGCTTTCGCTCTGGTAGGCGCCGCTGATGGTGGTGGCCTGCAACTGCATGGCGCCGCCATCGTTCGGGAGTGCTTCGAGGCGATAGCGGTCGGCGGAGATCTTGATGGCCTGCAAGCCACTGCCGGCGAGCAATTGCGCCAATGCCACGTCGGTGTCGTATTGCCCGCTCACACCGTTGCTGTGCTTGCCGCGCGTCAAGCCTGCATCAAACGCCAGTACCAGCCCGGCCTGCTCGGCGAGACGATTGAGGGATTGGCTCAAATCACCCGCGGGAACCGAAAAACGGCGCAACGCGCTGCCGGTTTCTTCGGCAAACAATGGCTGGACGACGAACAACGGCACAGCGGCAAAAGCCATCGCCACCGACAGGGCCAGTGGGTGCAAGGGACGAGCAAGGCGCGACATGGGAAATCCTGCGTAATGGAGGTTCTATTAACCATGACGGCCATGTCGCCAAATCGGGCAAGGATGAGAGTAATTTTTATTTGCATGACTTTATTGCAATGAGCCGGGTCGCTTTTTTGCGTAGTCCTTCGGGATAGTTTTTCGCGGTTTTTACCCGTCCTGCGTCATCCCATTCTGATTTTTCCAACCATTCGCCCAGCGGCTTTTTCCTGCAGCAGACTCCGACGCCTTGCCATTTTTTGCCGAGACGTCACGGATGACCAACGCCGCCCACATCGCCTTTATCGAACATGAGCTCAACGGCTTTCATCGGAGCCTGGCGGAGTATCGCCAGCAGATGGACGCCTGGTATGCGCGGGCGTTGGATACGCTCAGCCATGCTGCCGACATGCCGTCGCTGTTGGGGATGGACCGTGTGCTGCGGGTTGGCGATGCGCAACAGTCCGTGAGTATTACTGACATGGGATTTTCCACCGTGGCCCTGTGCCCGGCGGGCGGCGAGCTTAAAATCCAGAGCTTGTTCGAATCAGTGTATGACGTGCCGATCGGCGATATCCCGGTGGAGGTTGTCGGGCTGGATGACGGCAGTTCCACGCTTGTCATGCTCGATGAACATGGCAAGGGTTCGCATTTTTGCGCCGCTGGCGGGCGCTATCAGGTGCGGGTGCAGGGCGGCGTTTCTGCGCAGCAAGTGGACGCGCTGTTTGCCTCTTACGCAGGGCTGACGGCCGACCTGGAGCACTGGCTGCGCGAGCAGTGGAAAGATTTCAAACCGTACTGGCAACAATCGACCGCCAGCGCGATTGGCAGCGGCGTGCTGGCGGGCAGTTGGGCGGCAATCCGCGATGTATGGGGCAGCATCAAGCTGGTTCAGGCGATTCTTGAAGACCCGCTGAAATTCACTGAGCAACTCGGCGCCGAGGCCGCCAGGTTGGCGCAGTTGGCCACCGATGCGCCCAAGGTCCTGGAACAGGCCATGTTATTGGCCAGCGACGAGGCCGCGCTGTACCTGATGCTGCGCACCGCGATGCTCTGGCTGGACGCACTGCCACCCGGCGAGATAGCCGAGACGGCGGCGGGCTTTGTAGTGTCGCTGCTGATTGATCTGGTGATCGGCGCAGTACTGACCATCGCGTTGCCGGCGGCGGGCGTGGCTTATCTCGGCTTGCGGCTGGCCAAGTACGGCGCGCGGGTGCTGGATGCCGCTGTGGGTTTTGTCAGGAGCCTGCTCGGGATGCTGACCAAATTCATGCAGGCGGTGGACCGTTACAAGGCGGTGGCGGTTCGCGGAGTGGTTGGCGGGTTGAAGCAAGGCACGCTGCAGATGCGCTGGCGGGCGCGGCAAAACGCGGTGGTTAAGCAAAAAGAACACGTTGATGACGTGCCTGCTTCGGGCAAGAACCTTAATGGCGATGCGGCGGCTCCGGCCGACAGAACCGTTACCAACGGCTGCCCGGTGTCGATGGTCACCGGCGAGGAACTGCTGACCCTCACCGATGGCACGTTGGATGGGGTCTTGCCGTTTGAGTGGACACGGCTGTATCGCACCAGTGCGGTGGAAGTGGATGGCGGGTTGGGGTTTGGCTGGAGCCATTCGCTGGCGCAGCGGCTTTGTGTTTCCGGTGATTCGGTGGTGTGGACGGATCATGAGAATCGTCGTACCGAGTTTGTGCTGCCCTCCGCGGCTCGACCGGCGATTACCAATAGCTTGGCTGAAGCGGCGATCTATTTGGGTGACCTGCCCGATGAACTGGTGCTGGCCCAGGCGTCGCGTTTTTATCACTTTCGCGACGGTACGCTGACCGCGATCAGCGATGCGTATGACAACCGACTGCGAGTTTTCCGCGATCGTTTGGGGCGGGTTGAACGGCTGGATAATGGTGTAGGTCGCTCGCTGTTTCTGCGTTATGAATTTGGCCGCATTGTGGCGGTGGACTATCAGATTCATCGGGCCAAAGGGCATGAGCCGTTTGAGTGGGTGACCGAGCAGAGCATTGTTTCCTACGCCTATGACGACCTTGGCCGACTGGTTTCTGCGACCAATGCTGTGGGTGAAAGCGAGGTTTATCGCTACGACGAGCAGCACGTCATTCTTGAACGTGGGTTGGCCGGTGGCGCGAGCTTTTTTTGGGAGTGGGAACGGGCTGGCAAGGCCGCTCGGTGTGTACGGCATTGGGCCAGCTTTTCGCAGATGGATACGCGGTATGCCTGGGGCGATGACGGCCGTGTCACGGTGCATAACGCTGATGGCAGCCGGGAAGTTTACGTCCACGATGACCGCGCACGTCTGGTGCAGTGCATTGATCCGGACGGCGCTGAACACTTCAAGTCCTATGACGACAAAGGCCGGCTGACCGTAGAGCAGGACCCGCTTGGGGCGGTGACGGCGTATCAGTACGACGAAGCCGGACGCTTGGTGGCGTTGTTTCCGGGGGACGATGAGCCGACGTCCTACGAGCATGACAACGGGTTCGTGCGCGTTGTGCGCCGTGGTGAGGCAGTTTGGAAATACGAGCGCAATGATCAGGGCGACGTCACGCGCAAGACGGATCCTGACGGCAATATCACGGACTACAGCTACAACAAATATGGGCAGCTGACGGGGGTTTGGTTTCCCGACAACAGTTGCCATCGGCTGGTCTGGAATGAGCGGGGGCAGTTGCTTGAGGAGCTGCTGCCTAATGGGGGTATCAAGCGTTATCGCTATGACGACCTCGGACGACAGGTTGCCCGCGAGGATGAACAGGGCGCGCTGACTCAGTATCAGTGGGACAGCGTGGGTCGGTTGATTCGTGTCGTATTGCCAGGCGGCGCAACGCGCGAATACAGCTACAACGCCTACGGAAAAATCACCGCCGAACACGACGAACTTACCCACGTCACACGCTACGAATACGCCGACGGCCTGCACCTGATCAGCCGCCGTATCAACGCCGATGGCACCCACGTCAAGTACCGCTACGACAATGCGCGCCTGCTGCTGACCTCGATCGAAAACGAGGTGGGCGAAACCTACCGACTCGCTTACCACCCCAACGGCCTGATCCAGCAGGAAATCGGCTTTGACGGCCAGCGCACGGCTTACGTGTATGACCTCAACGGCAATCTGGCGGAAAAAACCGAACACGGCGACGACGGCAGTCAGCTCGTTACCCGTTACAAGCGAGACCACGCCGGGCGCCTCGTAAGAAAAACCCTGCCAGACGGCAATGTTGTCGACTATGCCTACGACCGCCAAGGCAACCTCCTCAGCGTCGACGACGGCCACTGGGCGCTGGCCTACGAGTACGATCCACAAAACCGCCTCACCGCCGAACACCAGGGCTGGGGCACCTTGCGTTACGGCTATGATGCCTGCGGCCAACTTAAAAACCTGCGCCTCCCGGACAATAACCGGCTGGTGTTCAACCACGACAAAGGCGGCCACCTTTCCACCGTCGAACTGAACGGCAAAACCCTCACCTCGCACCTGTTCAAAACCGGCCGCGAACACCAACGCCAACAAGGCCAACTCCTCAGCCACTACCACTACGACGACCAAAACCGCCTGCACGCCCACGCGGTCAGCCAACAGCAACACACGCTATACCAACGCCAATACGACTACGACAAAACCGGCAACCTCACCCGCCTGCTAGATACCCGCAAAGGCGAACACCACTACCACTACGACCCCCTCGCCCGCCTGACCCGCGCCGACCACTCGCAAGACGTGCAGGAACGCTTCGGCCACGACCCGGCCGGCAACCTGCTGATGCAAGACCGCCCCGGCCCGGACATCGTGGCGGGGAACCGGTTGATGATTCAGGGCGATCATCACTACGACTACGACGCCTTCGGCAATCTGATCCGACAGCGACGTGGCAAGGGTCATCAGCTCGTCACCGAGTACCGTTACGACTGCCAGCATCGGTTGATAGGGATCACACAGCCCAACGGGCAAACCGCCAGCTATCGCTATGACCCGTTTGGACGGCGGATCAGCAAAACGGTGGACGGAAAAACCACGGAGTTTTTCTGGCAAGGCGACAAGCTGGTAGCTGAACACCACGCGGACTGCCATCGCAGCTATATCTACGAGCCAGATAGTTTTCGCCCGTTGGTACTGCTGGAAGGCTTTGGCCCACAAGAAACAAAGCCCTTTCACTACCAACTCGACCACCTCGGCACGCCGCAGGAACTGACAAACCCCGAAGGCGAAATCGTCTGGTCCGCGCACTACCGCGCCTACGGGGAAATCGCCCGCCTCGACGTCGGAAAAATCGATAACCCGCTGCGCTTCCAGGGCCAATATTTCGATGCGGAAAGCGGGCTGCACTACAACCGCCATCGCTACTACAATCCAGATATTGGTCGCTACCTGACGCCGGATCCGGTGAAGCTGGCGGGTGGGATTAATGCGTACCGGTACGTGCCTAACCCTACCGGGTGGGTAGATCCGTTAGGCTTGAATACTTGTCCTGGGGCTGATGGGTGCAAGCCAAACAATTCTGCTCAGAATCCTATAGCAGGGGTTGAACACGGAGAACCCGCTTTACCTCAACTGGGACGCGCACAGCGACAAGCACGCATTAATGAGCTTGGAGAGGCCAACGCTCACCGGCGCTTATCAGAACTGGAAAGGTCAATCCCAGGGGCGCACTTCTTGGAAAAACACGGTGCTCAAACGTCCCTGGAATCTCAACTTGAGCGAGTGATTACAGCTAGAAACCCTACCACTGGGGAAATTGAAACGTTTACCAGAGGAAGGAACGCAGGACAACCTAGACCTCCAAGCGCAGCTACACATTTTCTGAGCCATAGAGATCAATTAAACGCAATCGATCGTGCAATACTAATTTTCAAACTCAACGGCAGAGCAGACATACAGGCTCCAATGGACATGGGAAAGATTATAGGCGAGGGTTATAAAAGAGATAGTCTAGAATACGGAAAACAGAGGAAAGCCATAGTGTATTTCAATAGTGATGGAAAACCGATCACTGCATTCACGGAGTTCTAAGAATGAAACGACAACCAAAGCTCACAATACTACGCGGCCTGTTATTCACTTACTGCATAGAAAACACCACAGATGTAGAAAGAGAAGGAATCATAGTATCGAAAGACGTTAACAATCCTAAAGAGCTCGCGGAGCTTTTCGATGCATTGACCAAAGCAGAATATTTCTCCTACAGAGAAGATGAGCAACAATGGTATATAGATACACTTGAACATTTTTTATCTACAGATGAAGATTTCGAATCTGTTTTTTACTTATTTGACACCTACTTCGAAGATGAAATACTTGACAAAAGAGCTTTTATGACCGTGCTGCTCGAACGCCTTAAAAGCTACATGAGCGAAGCGCTCTCAGCTAAACCGATACAAGACGGCACCCACTAAACCCAACCCAAAGGCAAAACCAACCTATGCAACTAAGTACTAAATTCAAAAGCCACAAAATGCAACTTGCAGCACTGAATGAAGTCACCACAAGAACAGCCCGCAAACTGGAGCCTTTCACTGGAGAGGATTACTACGGAAACCCCATCGTCCGCATAGAACTGCAAGGCTGTGGAGAAGGCTACATTCCTAACCCAGAGGATCTGACCAACCCAGTATATGATGATGACATGAATACCATCGTTGCAAAATTCGACCGTGAAACCAAAAAACTCTACACCGTATTCCCCGTGAGTGACGACCAATGCTAAAACACCCTTTTCTAAATAAGCCCTACCAGCCAAAATTTCGACACTTCCTTTCCCCCTTCGACATCTATGATCGTGAAGAAACACTGGGCGAAATATTTTCAACCTACAACATCAATCATAAACGCGACAGAGAAAAACTAATCAAAAAGTACATTATAGACAAAAGTACAGACTTAAATTATCGGCATCGAAAACTCCTGGTCGACACTTTAGGCGATGCTCTTGAAGACGAAACTTATGATTTTTCGCAAGCTTTGAGCCAGGCTCCTGGTTTTTACTGTTCTCTACCTTGGGGATGGAGCGATATGGAGGATCCAAGAGGTTTCTTCGAGGACATCTACAGGATGACGAATGAGTGGTGGAAAGACGACCTCCAAAAAGCCAGCCTTGAAGACCCATCAACATGGTGAAAACACCACCTACACCACTGAAACACCCCACCACTGTGGCGAGCAGGCTTGCCACAACAGCCCACTTGCCCCCCCCACCAAAGCGGAAAAACGCTATACGCCACGAAAACACCGTAACC